>JBAXWW010000158.1:0-3975 GCA_037128215.1 bacterium
ATTATGCAAACAAAAGATATAACAATGAACCTTGGCTCTGGCGGTAAAGAAATGCATAATTTTATTTCATCATATATAGTTGAAGAGTTAAAAAATGGTATATTGGAAAAACTAGATGATGCCGCTGTTATGGAAAATTCTAATAAAGCTAGGATAGCCATGACCACAGATAGTTATGTTGTTAGTCCTGTGTTTTTTGATGGAGGAGATATTGGTCGACTTTGTGTTTGTGGTACAGTGAATGATCTGTCTACCAGCGGGGCAAAACCGTATGCCTTGTCCTTAGCTTTTATACTTGAAGAAGGTGCTTCGATAGAAACTATAAAAATAATCATAGATTCTATAAAAATAGCAGCAAAAGAAGCAGATGTAAAAATAGTAACTGGAGACACCAAGGTAGTTGAAAAAGGTAAAGGAGATAAAATATACATTAATACGTGTGGAGTAGGTTTTATAGATAATGGAGTTAATATATCTACACATAATGCCGTTATAGACGATATTGTTATGATAAGTGGTCCAATAGGTAATCATGAAGTTGCAATGATGAAAGCAAGAGGAATGGTTACTTTTGATATAAATATCAAGAGTGATGTTTCTCCATTAAATAGGAAAATTGAAAAGCTATTAGAAAAAACGAAACAGATACATGTAATAAAAGATCCGACCAGAGGTGGCTTGGCTGGTGCTTTAAATGAAATATGTAAAAACTCAAGGTGTGGAATAAGGATTATAGAAGAAAATATTCCTGTTGATCCAGAAGTGGAAGCAGTTTGTAACTTACTTGGTTTTGATCCAATGTATCTTGCAAATGAAGGCAAATATGTGATTGTCTGTGGAAAAGAAGATGAAATCTTTGTTAAACAAATATTTGGCACAGAAGCAAAAGTTATTGGAACAGTTATCAGAGATGAAAAAGCAATGGTGACACTTCAAGCCAAAAGTGGTGGAATAAGAAAACTTGGTATGCTGGAAACGACACAACTCCCTAGGATATGTTAGTACTTAGAGGTATGTAACAATCTAGATTTGACTTAGTTTGATTTTAGTTTTACATTCACGACTTATAAGAGGTGTAATTTTGAAGAAAACATACTTTTTAATTTACTCTGTTCTTATTCTCCTATCTTCATGCAATGTTGGAAGTAATGGTAACACTATGACTATATCCATAGACAACGTAGTCAGTAGCATAGCCAATGTTATCTATATAGAAGCGTATAATTGTTCATTTAGCAGTAAACAATATATTGGTACTTATAACGACACTACAGAGATGTTCAATTTTAGTGCTATGGGTGATTGCAATAATGTTTCAGGTTCTAATGTTCAGCTTTATATTTGTACTGGAGATTTGGTTGGAACATACAACAGTGTGACGGTCTCTTGTTCTTTGAGTAAAGTCAGTAATCTATGTACCTGTAATGCCGCAGCTGATGCAAGTTCTGATCAAGTTGTTACAGCAGCCAAGATCACAGCTGATCTAAGGGTTATAATAGATAAGTCGCTAAACGCTAAGAGCTCTTTATTTAATAATCCTAACTTATGTACCTCTCAAACTTATGATCTCAATCCAAGATATATTTGCCCTTGTAATCTTCTGTAAATAAGTTTGACGTCTGTATATAGGCCTATTAGAATTCTATATTGATAATAATAAAAGTTACCGGAGTGTCTGTCATGTTAAAAAAACAAAAGATTTCATTATTTTTTCTAATGCTCGTTATTTTCTTTTTTGCTACGAGTGATATTTTTCCTAAAAAAACATGTGTCTTGGCACTAGTTGGTGAAGGCAAAATTGGTTTTATTGACCAAGGTGGCGATTTTAAAATAAAAGAAAAATTTGATGAAGCAAGAGCTTTTAGAGAAGGGTTTTCTGCGGTTAGTTCTGACGGTAAATGGGGCTTTATAAATGAAGACGGGAAATATGTTATAGAGCCAGCATTTGATTACGTTAATAGCTTTAGTAATGGAATGGCTGGTGTTCAAATGAAAGATAAATGGGGCTATATAGACAGGAATGGCAAGGTAATTATAGAGCCTAAGTTTGATGAAATTAGAGCTTTTTCTAATGGTGTTGCAAGAGTTAGATTAAGCAAAAAATGGGGATACATCGACAAGAAAGGAACAACTCTGATCGAACCTAAATTTACTTCTGTTGATGACTTTAGTGATGATGGAATAGCTAGAGTTAAGGTTAACAAAAGATGGGGATATATAAACAAGTCTGGTAGATATATTATAGAACCAAAGTACAGATCTGCAGGTGAATTTATTGAAGGTCTTGCCAGAGTTAATGTTAGTAAGAAAAGATGGGGGTTTATCAATAGATCAGGGAAACTAGTTATTCCTGCTATATATGGATATGTTTTTGACTTTAGTGAAGGCCTTGCCAGAGTAAGATCGAATGGCAGAACTGGTTTTATAGATAAAAATGGTAAATATGTGATAACACCTCAATTCGGAGAAGCTTTTGATTTCATAGAGGGTGTCTCTATGGTCAGGAATGGCGGTAAATGGGGATATGTGGATAAGAAAGGAAACTTTGTTATTCCTCCTAAATATGATTGGGCTTGGAATTTTAGTGAAGGATTAGCTGCTGTTTCTATTTCTGGTAAATGGGGTTTTATAGATAAAACAGGTAAATATATTGTTGAGCCAAAATTTCATGCAACTAATGATTTTAGCCAAGGCTTTGCTGCTGTTGAAGTTGGCGGTAAATGGGGCTTCATAAAAAAGGATGGAACTTTCGCTATAAAACCAAAGTTTGATACAGTACTTGCATTTGAAGACTGTCTATATACAGAGCCTGATGCGGATGACAATGTTGCTGACCCAGCCGATGCACAAGACGAAGGTCTTTAAATAGTTATTAAGTGAAATGTATGTGAAATGTAAGGTTCTCTTCTGTACTTTCATTTGATTGTTTTTTATACTCTGTGCTATGTGGAGTAGCTATGAGCGATAAAAAGATATTAATAGTGGAAGATGATCCAAATATTTCCAAACTAGTTGAATATAATTTAAACAAGGCAGGCTTTAAAACCACGGTAGTTTCTACAGGCGAAGATGCCATTGCTACTATTAATAGAGAAAAATTTAGCCTTATTGTTTTAGATATAATGCTCCCTGGTGTTGATGGGCTTGAAATCTGTAAAAAAGTAAAAAACAACCCAAAAATGTCTTCTACAAAAATAATGATGCTTACTGCAAAAGGTGAGGAAATAGATAAGATTCTTGGCTTTGAACTAGGTGCTGACGACTATGTTGTAAAACCATTTAGCCCCAGAGAACTTGTTTTAAGAGTAAAGGCGATACTAAGAAGAAATGAGACACAAGAAAAGACACTTGAATTTAAGGATATTAAGATAGACATAAATAATCATATGGTTCAAATCTCTGACAAGAAAATAAATCTTACAGCCATGGAGTTTAAGCTTTTAGTCGTGTTAATGAGGAACAAGGGTAATGTGCAAACTCGAGATTATCTGCTAGAAGAAGTTTGGGACACATCGTCAGATGTAACAACAAGAACTATTGACACTCATATTAAAAGATTAAGGCAAAAAATAGGTAAATATGGAGAGAATATAGAAACTGTTAGAAGTGTAGGATATAGATTCATAGAATGAAAATTCATTATAAACTCTTTATAACCTTTGGATTTATAACAGCACTGGCAATGGTGTCTGTCTTTGTTTATCTTGATCACAGCCTTAACAAAAATTATCTATTACAACTTAAAGACGACATAAAGAAACAATCACAATCAACTGTATATATATTGTCAAAACTGGAAGATAAAGCTTCTCTTGATGATTTTATACAAAATCTTGATGCTAAGCTTGGACTTAGAGTCACATTAATTAATCAGAACGGAGTTGTAATTAGTGATTCTGAAGTAAAGCATGAGATGGTTTTAAAATTAGAGAACCATATAGGAAGACCTGAAGTCCAAGATGCTATAAAACAAGG
>JBAXWW010000159.1:0-3975 GCA_037128215.1 bacterium
AGCAAGAACCAAGACAATGGTAGTTATGAATTTTACAATTGGATGTAATCTATAGAATAAAAGAGAGCTATCTCTTCTCTGATTTTTTATTCTAGATATTTTAGAGATCATGGACAGAATATTTCTATCTATAAAAAGGTCCCTGTCTTTTTGTGGAACATATTCATCTTTTTTTAGTATCCAGTTGTACATTATTTACTTGTCTTGGAGCTATTGGAACTAATAAGTTTAGAAAAAATAATTATAATGGCTACGCCAAATAATGCACTAATAACATAAGCAAGAGACCTGTTCTGTATTAGCGGTATAGTATAATCAGGTATTATCGCTTTAAATGAAAAACCATTAGAGATTCCTACTGGTAAAAATCCCAACATTTTTTCTAGCTCATGATTACCCCATTCACCCCAAGCTGTTCCAGAGGCAACAAGTCCAAGTGGAGATAAAAGGATCATAAGTAATAAAAGCCCATATACCGGAGTTATTCTATTCGGTTTATTGGCATAAATAATTTGAGATTCCATTTTGTTCAAATAAGAGAAGACTCCAACAGATATAAGCCCCTCTAAAATACCTGCCATTAAAAGATGTGGTAACATCATAGCTGGTATAGAAATACTCAGAGGATATGGTGAGTATATTGGATGTCCTAAAGAATCATTAAATAGTAAAGGTTGAATACCAAACTGTATGGCTGCAACAAGTGCTGCAATATTTAAAGATATATATGATGCGATAAAAACAGAAATGAAGTTAGAAGATTTATTGTCGCCAAATAGAACTTTAAACAATCTATATAGAAAATATCCAGTAAATGGCATTAAAAAGGCCATATTAAAACAATTAACACCAAAGACCAATACACCGCCATCTCCAAAGAACACAGCTTGTACAAACAAAGCTATCGTCACTGATATACACGCGGCAAATGGTCCAATCAAAATGGCTATTAATGTTGAACCAACTGCATGGCCTGTTGTTCCCCCAGGAAGGGGAATATTGAACATCATAATAAGAAAAGACAACGCAGCAAACACACCAAGCGTTGGTATCTTTTTAGCTGATATTTCTTTTTTTACTTTTTTTAGTGCAACAAACCAAACCGGCATCATAGCCAATCCAAAAACCGTACAAGTGGACGGACTTAGATAATTATCTGGAATATGCATAAAAAACTAGTTACCGGCTGCTATGGCCTCAACTGGACAAACGCCAATACAATTTCCACAATCTATACATTTTCCAGCATCAATTTTGAAAACGCTTCCATCTGATTCTATTGCAGACACTGGACACTCTGGTTGACATGCTCCACAACCTACGCATTTTTGCTTATCAACAACATGAGACATAATAATCCTCCTTATATTACTTAACCTAACAAAACACGCATAAAAGAACATAATATCCGCAAGCGGTCAAATACTTTATTTTTTGCTCATATTGCTATCAATTCGTCAAACTTGTAACGGTTATTTTAGAGCGCCTTCTCTTGTAAATTACTAAAAGTGTTATATATAAGACGTTATTATGATTTTAAAAAATGGTAATGGCACTGTAACTTTTGTGTTCGATCAAAAAGCCTCTTCACCGGTGTACCTTACTGGTGATTTTAATAATTGGAGCACTCAAATAGACCCGATGCATCTTATAGAGGACAAATGGCAGATAACCATAAGTTTAAAGCCTGGCGCATACCAATTCAAATATTTCACAATAGATAATGGACAAACTAATTGGTACAACGACTGGAGATCTGATGCATATATCAAAAGCCCTTTTGGTGGGGAAAACTCAGTAGTTATCATAGATTAATCCGATTATTAAATCTCTAAAAATGTTAATATAACTTCTGGTTTATTATCATATCTTTTTCTAAATTCTCTTTTGATCAGGCTCTTTATTTCCTGAATTTCTTTAGCTATGTGTCCTTTTTTAGACTGTTTTTTGCAGAAAGCAAAAAGTTTGTCTTCTATGTCATCTAAAACTTCCTGCACTTCTGCGCTTTTGGATGTGCCATATGACAACAGCTGTGGTTTAGAGGCTATCTGCCCAGAACTATCAACAAGCAGAGCCACTATTATTAAACCATTCTCAGCAATTGATTCTCTTTCTTTTATAACAATATCGTCAATAAGTTCTCCAGTAACAGAATCAACATAGAATCTATTGAACTCATATTTTTTCTTTGTTTTTGCATTTTCACCATCATAAGAAAATTCATCACCACTTTTTAGTATAAAACAATTTTTCTCTAGGACACCTTCCTCAACGGCTAATTCTATATGTTCCCTAAGATGTAAATGTTCACCGTGCATCGGTATAAAATATTTAGGTTTTACATTTTTTAGAACTTCTTTGAGTTCTTTCTTATTAGCATGACCAGAACAGTGAACACCATAATCACCGGAATAGACTATCTGTGCACCTTTTTCAGATAATCTATTTATAGTACTCATTATTACTTTTTCATTACCTGGTATCTGACTGGATGAAAAGACAACAAGATCACCCTCATTTATTTTAAGATTATGCATACCCTTTGAAAGTCTAACTATTGAAGAATACCTTTCTGCCTGACTACCCGTACATATTAGGACAATGTTCTCTTCTTCTGTTTTGGAAATTTCGCTATCTGGTCTTATGCATCCATCATCAGGCTCCATATATCCTAACGATCTAGCTATATTCATGTGTATTTTTAGGTTTGCTCCGCTTATGAATAAGCTTTTTTTATACTTCTTACTTAACTTTATTATCTGATTTATTCTGGATATATTAGATGAGAATAATGTAACTATTATCTTTTTCTTTGCTTTGTTAAAATATGAATCTAAACTTCCCAAGACGTCATCTTCTGAAACAGATTCATCGTTCTCACCAGCGTTAGTGCTATCACTCATTAAAATATCTATATCTCTTTCCTTTTTTATTTCATTTATTCTGTTAAGGAAGGCGTTCTTGTTTTTACCCATAAGTCTAAAATCTGCTACGTAAAGGATATTGCTCTCCTGCGTCCTTATGAACAAGGCGCTTGAGTCTGGAATACTATGATCAACTTGTATATATTCTACGTCAAAGCCAGGAACTTGTATTACATCACCAAATTTTATTACGTTTATATTTGGGGTTTTTTTATTACCTAAAACACTTTTACATCTAGCTTTTATAACTTCAGAAGCATACGCAGTCGCATATATTTTTGGATTACAGTGTTGTAGTAGATAAGGGATTCCTCCAACGTGATCTTCGTGACCATGAGTTATAAAAAAAGTTTTTGCTTGATTAAACCTTTCACAGAACTGCTTATAATCTGGAACTATTGTTTCAACACCAAGGTTTTGGAATGGAGGGAAAAGGACACCACAATCTATGACAATAGAATCATCATAGCTCTTAAGAAGGATCATATTCATCCCTATTTCACCTATTCCTCCGATAGGGACAATTTTCACTTTTATCTCCTTAGTATTTCGTTGTTAATCCAGCCATAACAACGAATCTTTTGTAACTTGCTGACGGGTCTGGTCCTGTATAGTATCCAAAATTATTATAAGCATCTGAGTTTACCCATTCTGCCAAGAATGTAGTAACAAAAGAGATACTCTCACCATTTAATCTGTTTAAATTTATCAACGGTACGGCAAATTCAGAGATGAAACCAAGTCTGTGATCTATCCTTTTTGGAGAATACCTATAATACCTATATATATATTGAGCAGTAAATAAGTTGGTTATGGAGTCAAACCATATCGATTTTGATTCTACTGATAGTTTTTGATCTACATAAAAATTTGAATATGTAGAATCATATGCCATTCTTTCATAACCTACAGTAATAGAATGAAGAGAAGATAAAATGTCCGTAAAATTTAAGACAACAACAGGCTCTGTAAAATCTGTACCAAATTGATAATCCAGCCACAAAAAGCCTACTCTCAACTTCATTAATATGTCAGAACTTATCCTTCCGTC
>JBAXWW010000160.1:0-3923 GCA_037128215.1 bacterium
TTTTACCTGTGGCAGAAGCACCGTCTACAGCTATTATGAATTTATGCTTCAATTATTTATGACCTCTCTAATGGCAGCTACAGCTTTTTTGTTTTGATCCATCGTTCCAACGGATAAACGGATATGTTTATATAAACCATATTCCAGCATTGGACGAGCTATTACGCCGTGTCGCAGAAGTTTATCAAAAAAAGTTTTTCCGTCCATAGGTGTTTCAAACATAATAAAATTGCACTGTGTCGGGACACAATGAATTCCAAGTTCTTTTAATTCTGTATAAAGATAATCTATTCCTTCATGAGTGTGTTTAACCGTGAAATTAACAAAATCCTGATCTCCAAGTGCAGCTTCTCCTGCATACTGAGAAATCATGTTAACATTAAATGGAGCTCTTACTTTGTGTGCTAGATCTATTATCTTTTTATTTCCAACTCCATATCCTATTCTAAGTCCACAGAGTCCATAAGCTTTACTAAAAGTCCTGGTAATTACCAGATTTTCATATCTGTCAAAGTGATCAATAATGCTTTTATAATCCTTTGCTCTGACATATTCGACGTAAGCCTCATCTGCTATCAACATTATCTTGTTCTTATGTGTAAAATCTAAAAGTTTTTTCATCTCACTGTATGGAACGTATGAACCTGTAGGATTATTTGGGTTATCTATTATAACTATTGCAGTCTGATCATTACAAGCTCCAATTATTGTGTCAATATCAGGCACGTAATTTTTAGTAGCTGTCTTGATATGTGTTGCACCGCAGGTTTGAGCAATTATTCCATATATAGAAAATGCATATTCACTTGATACTATGTTCGTATTTTCACCAAGCACTGTCCTCATTATTATTTCCAGTATCTCATTGGAACCATTACCAACTACGATATTCTCCATTGGTATTTTATTAAATTCAGAGATCTTTTGTCTCAAATAAAAAGAAGCACTATCAGGGTAGATGTTCGCTAATTTTATAGCATCTTCCATTGCCGTTTTTGACTTTGGAGAAAAGCCCCATGCGTTCTCGTTTGACGCAAGTTTTATCGAGTTTTTTATACCCAATTCTCTTTCTACTTCTTTAACTGGTTTACCTGGTCTGTACGGAGAGATTGCTTCTATGTTTTTACGAAAATGATACATTAGAAATGCTCCTTTAGACAATAACATAGTTATTGACATTGTTCATTAATTGGAATCATTATTACCCTAAATAATATTTGATAACAAGTTTAAAGACGAAGGGAGAAATCAATTTTTTATGAGCTCAAAAAACAAGTTCAAGTACGAGGATATCTTTGGGGCTGAGTTAGAGGAAGCAAGTTCAGAAATGACTGGTGTTATGGAACACACACAGATTAACGATGTTGCTTCTGAACAAATAGTCAAAGGCAAGGTAACAGGAATATCTAAGGAATATGTAACTGTAGATATTGGATCTAAGGCTGAAGGACAGATTCCTGTTCCTGAGTTTATGGATAGAAAAGGCGATATAAATGTAAAAGTAGGTGATGAGCTAGAAGTTTATGTGGCCAATATGGATTCAAAATCAGGTGAAATAATTCTTTCTAGATCCAAGGCAATGATTTTTTCTGCTTGGAACAAAATAGAGAAAGCTTGCCAAGATGGATCAAATATAAAAGCTGTTGTTACTGGAAAAATGAAAGGTGGTTTTAGTTTAAGCATAGATGGTCTTAGGGCTTTTATGCCTGCCTCTCAGTCAGACGACGGTTATCATTCCAATCATGATGAAATAATCGGTAAAGAAGTCGAAATAAAGGTAATGAATTTAAATAAGGAACAATCAAACGTCGTTGTTTCCAGAAGACTAGTACTAGAAGAATCTAAGAAAAAATTAAGAGAAGAAATGATACATAAGGTAAAAGAAGGTGCCGTCTTTAAGGGTAAGGTAAGAACGATTTCTGAATATGGAGCTTTTATAGATATTGGTGGTATGGATGGCTTGGTACATGTTACAGATATCTCTTGGGGTAGGGTAAAACATCCTGGGGATGTAGTGTCTGTAGGTCAAGAGCTTAACGTCGTTGTACTAAAATATGAGCAAGAAAGAGATAGGCTTACACTTGGAGTTAAACAACTCACAAAGAATCCTTGGCAGGACATAAGCAGCAGATATACATCTGGCCAGAAGGTCAATGGAAGGATTGTAGGTCTTACAGATTATGGCGCTTTTTTAGAACTAGAACTCGGTGTAGAAGGGATGATTCATATAAGCGAGATGTCATGGAACATTAAAGTTAAAAAGCCTTCTGATATTTTAAAAATTGGAGATGTCGTTGATGCGGTTATTCTTGAAGTAAATCAAGAAAAACACAGAATTGGTCTTGGTCTAAAACAGATAGGAACAAATCCCTGGGATGAGTTAAAAAATAAATATCCAGTTGGAACCAGATTAAGAGCCCAAATAAAAAACATAACAGACTTTGGTCTTTTTGTAAGTATCGGTGAGGATCATGATGGTCTAATAAGGATCTCAGATATAACTTGGGATACCAAAGAACAAGAACCATTAAAGAATTATGAGAAGGGACAGACCATAGATGCAGTTGTACTGGATATCTCACCAGAAAGGCAAAAAATATCTTTAGGCATAAAACAATTGAGTGAAGATCCTTGGACTTCCATACCTAAAAGACTTCCTGTTGGAAAAATTATAGAAGGGACAATAACAAAAGTAACTGATTTTGGCGTTTTTGTTGAGGTAGAACCTTCAATAGAAGGCTTAGTACATATAAGTCAGCTATCCAGCGAGAAGATGAAAAGGATTAATCCTCAAGAATTTAAAACTGGTAATAAAATATCGTGCCTGGTAACAGACATAGATACTAAAAACAAAAAGATATCTTTAAGTGTTAAGGCTGTTAAGGAACAAGAAGAGAAAGAGAACATAAAAGCTTTCTCTCAACAACATGAAGACGTTAAAGTCTCTCTTGGTGCTCTTCTTAAAGACAGATTGAGGTAAAATATGAACAAAAAAACACTAATAGTACTGTTGTCTGTGTCTTGGGTTACTTTGATAATTCTTTTTTTATCCTTGGTCTCTATCTACAGAACTTCAGGAAACTCAAAAATAGCATCTAGTAAAAAAGGGATTTTTGGTTCTGATGAAATAGGAGTTCTAGAAATAAAGGGAGTTATAATGGATTCTGATGATTTTTTAGAGAACATCAGAGCTCTTAAGGAAAGATCAAAGGTAAAGGCTGTTATAGTAAGGATCGATTCTCCTGGGGGTGGCGTAGCTGCTTCTGAGGAAATATATGAAGAATTAAAGAAATTGGATAAAGAAAAACCAGTAATAGCTTCTTTAAGTTCTGTAGCTGCATCTGGTGGTTATTATATTGCTATAGGCGCAAGAACCATCATTTCTAATCTTGGAACTATAACTGGCAGTATTGGTGTAATAATGCAGTTAGCTGATCTTCAAAAATTATATGAATTTATAAAAGTAACACCGATAACTGTAAAGAGTGGAAAATTCAAGGATATTGGTAGTCCAACCAGAAAGATGACAGAAGAAGAAAAAGAATTACTTCAAAAACTCTCTGATAATATGCACTCACAATTTAAAAAGGCTGTTGCAGAAAGAAGAAAAATGCCAACAACTGTTATTGATCAAATAGCAGATGGCAGGGTCTTTTCTGGCCAACAGGCTTTTGATCTTGGACTGGTTGATTATATTGGAACATTTGATGATGCTATAAGATATACAAAAAAAATAGCTAATCTACCTGAAGAGACTGAACTGTATTATCCAAAGGATGAAAAAAAGGGACTTAAAGATTTTCTCTCTGGTGTAAAAACATTCGTAAGTAAAACTTTTTTTGAATCAAATCAGAATGTCCCTGTTGCCATGTAGGAGATCTTTAATGAAAGAAAGGATATGGGCCCCATGGAGAGGAGAGTAT
>JBAXWW010000161.1:0-3917 GCA_037128215.1 bacterium
TGCAATTGTAAAAGAGACCTTTAGATTAGTTAGAGGGTTTGGATTCTTTAGTGTTGGATTTGCTTTAGGTGACAGATTCTCAAAATATGTCGTGACCAGCATGAAATTCTCAGATGAGTTAAGTTTACCGGACAATGATCCTGTAAAAATAAAAACAAAAGCACTTATAACTGAATTAAGTTCATCAAAAGGCGCAAATGCAGAAACAGCCAATACAGCCATATCGTTGTTCTTGTCAGAAGTCCTCTTTACTAAAGCATCAGTATTACCAAAATATTACTCGATAATGAAAGAACTTAACAAGAGACAATGTAAGATAACTTACAATGTATTACAAGACCTGCTAGCCAAAAATCTAGCTCAAGATCTTGCTAGGCAGAGCAAAAGGAACTGGCTTTGGAGAACTTTTGACCCACGTAGAAATCTAATTATATTTATGATGCAAGCATATATAGATGAACTTATAGTATCTAAAATACTTTTTACTGAAGTGAGAAAAAATCATAAAGAGAAAATAGAAATATTATATAAAGATCTAGCTTCAGAAGAAATAAAGCATCTTATGTCAGCTATGTTAGAGATTGGAAACCTTAAAAATGTGGAAAGTGATGTTTATAAATCTTACGGTGGCTTTGTTGTTCTTGAGGACATAGTGAAACAACTACAAGCAAGACCTAATGATGTTAAGTGCTGTTTGGATCATTTAGCCTCTGTAAAAGCGAATGGTCAGTTGATGGCATCAGCTTGTATGATGAGCTTGTTTAAGAACATACTTGAGCCAAGTAAAAACCAATATATCTGTGAGGATACAGAAGGCGCAGCAAAAATGGCATCAAGATCAGCAGCGGATAGTTTTTTAGAAGGTAATCCAGAAATAACACCGGCACAAAAAAAGATAATAGAAAATGGTCAGGAGAACCTAGAGAAAGCAATAACAACAGCTCTAAAAAACATGAGTGTTGTAGAATTAATTGAAGAAGGTCAGTTCAAAGAAGCAAAAGAAAAAATGCTAGACAACAGTGAGCACGATGCAGGGACAGTACAGACCTTAATTGCAGTAATGGATGATTTTAGTAATAGCTACAAAGGGATGACTGTTCAAAGTGGTTTAAGTAAATTAGAAGCACTATTTGTTGGGACATATCCTGCTGTTATACCAAATGGACCAACAAAAGAGATACAGTTCAAAAAAGATGTTCTTGCTGCGATAGCAACAGCTACATATATAAAACTAAAAGCTATTAGCATGAACTACAAAAAAGATGGATTGGTAGGAGAAGATTATTTGCAGGCTAGATTGTATCAAATGTTACAAAGTAGAATCCTTTTCTTAAATGATACTTTTCCTCCGTATAAAGATGCTGTTTATAAAGTCCTTAGTAATTTAGGTCTTGCAGGTATTAAGACAAACAAATATGGCGGAACAGAGATAGAAGCTCCTGAAAAACTTATGCTAAATAATACAATACAAGAAGATTCTGTAGAAATTAAATAAGTATCCATGAGTCTATAAAATTATACTTTTTCCTTTTTGTTTTTTAGGTAATAAAATACTGGTATCCCCGCGATAGTTATACCAATTCCTATAAGTGAGTTCGTTGTTTGTCCTATTATTGTCGTAAAGACAATATAAGTGCCGCCCATTATTCCTATCAAAGGCACCCATGGGTAGAAGGGAACTTTGTAAGTAGGTTTGTATTTTGATTTTTGTTTTCTTAAAAGGAAAATACCAAAGACTCCCATAGTAAAGAATATCCAAAGAACAAAAACGAGAAGATCTGTTAATGTATTGAATGTTCCTGAAAGTATATAAACTATAGTGAGTCCGGCTTGAAATAGTAATGAATTAGCCGGTGTTTTAAATTTAGAGTGAATCTTTGCTAATGTTGCGGAATATGGAAGTTGGCGACGATCTCCCATAGCAAAAGGCACACGTGCTCCGGTCATTACATATGTGTTCATTGCACCAAAAACAGATACCATTACACCAGCTGTTATAAACGCTGCACCTCCGTTACCAAACAATATTACCGCTATGTCTGATGCTGGTTTTTGTGAAGCAACTATACCACTTGCAGGCATTACATTTAGCATTGCTATGTTGATCAAAATATATATTACAACGCAAGAACCTACTCCAATAAACAGTGCTCTGGATAAAAAATCTGGTTTAATGAATTCTTCAGCTACGTTAGTTACTTCTATCCATCCATCGTACGCCCATAAAGTTCCAAGAATAGCGGCTCCAAAACCAGCTCCTGTTGTTGCAAGTGCAGCTGTACTAAAATTATGAGCATGTCCACTCATAAGGCCAAATCCTATAATAGCTGCGATTGGCAATAATTTACCTACAGTGGCAACAGTTTGAATAATCCCACCTAATTTTGTTGCTATTATATTCATTAGAACGACAAATAACATGATAGCTATTGCTAAGAATTTTTGTTGCCATTCCGTCATAGGTATAAAAAACGTTGAGAATATAGCAAAAACAATCGCTAGAGCAGCGGCAGAGGCAGGAAAACTTATCATTGTTTGAACCCATCCAAGTAAAAAGCCCCAGATTTCACCAAACAAATCTTCAAGATATATGTACAATCCACCAGTTTTTGGTATTGCAGACGCTATTTCTGCAATTGTTAGTGCGGAGGATAGAGTGATAAGACCACCTACAAACCATGCCAGTAGTCCAAGCATAGGGGAGCCAGCGTTATTAAAAACAATTCCTGGCTTTAAAAAAATTCCTGAACCGATTATTCCACCAACTACTAAAGCTATAGCTTCAATGAACGTTAAAGACTTTTTTAGTTTTTCCACTGGCAGTCTCCTTCCTGTGTTTTTCTATTATCATATCATAAAAGGTGATAAAATAAGGATAAAGAGGTAAAAAATGAATAAGAAAAAACTGCTACTTGTTACCAATATCATTTTGCTGCTTTCATTTGTAATAATGCTTACGACCATAGTCCTTATGCAGATGTTTAGATCAAAGATTGTTTTTGAGATACATGAAAAGTCCGGTATTGTTCTTGTCGTTGCAGCCATTATGCATACATACCTAAATTGGGCTTGGGTAAGACTAAATATATTAAAAAGAAAAGGATAAGATCTATGAAACACATTAATTGGACTAAAGAATTAAATGTTGCCATGACTGTTTGTGATGAAAACGGTGTTATTTTAGAGATGAATGATAAATCCTGTAAAACTTTTGAAAAACAGGGTGGCTGTAAATTAATAGGTACTAGTCTTTTGGATTGTCATCCAGAACCAGCAAGATCTAAAGTTTTAGACTTGTTGGCTAACCCTAGGATGAATTGCTACTCAATAGAGAAGAATGGAATAAAAAAAATAATCTATCAGACTCCATGGTTTGAGGCTGGAAAGTTTAAAGGCTTTGTAGAAATGTCTTTAGAAATACCATTTGAAATGCCTCATTTTGTTAGAAGTTAAATTCTAAATGAAAAAGAAGAGCTATATAATATCGCTAATAGTTTTTGTAACACTTATTATCGGAGGAGCCAAAATGGTAGACGAAAAACAAAAAAAAGATGCTAAGAAAAATCTAACGCCTCTTCAACATGAAGTCACTCAAAACTGTGGAACAGAACCTCCATTTAAAAATGAATATTGGGATAATCATGAACCAGGCATTTATGTAGACGTTGTTTCTGGTGAAGCTCTTTTTAGTTCTTTGGATAAGTTTGATTCTGGAACAGGCTGGCCTAGTTTTACAAAACCAATAGATGACAATAAAGTTGAAGAAAAGCAGGATGAATCACATTCTATGACAAGAGTAGAGGTTAGATCTAAAAAAGCTGATTCACATTTGGGGCATCTTTTTATGGATGGTCCAACACCTACATCATACGTTTACCTTTGGCACCTGCATTTGCAAGCAAACTACCCATTGAGCA
>JBAXWW010000162.1:0-3903 GCA_037128215.1 bacterium
TATAACTGATCTTGGAATGTGTGGCTCGATGGATACCGTTATAGGTGTTGATAGAGAAATAATAATTCAAAGATTTATAACTCAGCGTCCAGTTGGATTTAAGTTCTCAGAAATAAATGTAGGAATAAATGGCGTTTATATGGAATTTGATCCAATCACAGGTAAGGCTGTAAAAATAGAAAGGATTTCTAGAAGAGAATATTAACTCGTTCATTTTAATATAAAACATAATTTAAAATTTATAAATACACTGTGCTTTCTTGGTACTATGCAGTACCAAGAAATGCTCGTAACGTATTTAAAATTCTAAATTATGTTTTATATTAAAATGATTAAGGTAATATGTTTAGTTGAGCTGTAATTTATCCAGCCCATCTAATTATCAAGACGCAAATATGGCAAAAATATATACAGGTGTAAGTTACTGACAAGAATTTATATGTTTGAGGTTGCATTATAATCAAATAAATATTAAATAAAAACGGATACTTACCGGTATGATAAAGGGGTGGCGCGTTTGTTGCATTATTTAGGCAAAGTTATATTTTAGGAGGATTTTGTTTATGAAAAAAGTTTTCTTATTTAGTCTCGTTTGTTTTATGTGTATGTCATCAGTATTTGCTGCATCAAAGATGAATTGTAAGATGTCTAATAATGGTAAATATCTATTAGCAGATGATATCTCTTCTACCTCAGCTAGTGAAACAGCGAACTGCCCAGATAGATTAATCATAAATTTTCATGATGATGATATAAAAGAAGCAAAAATTATATCTAATTTGGCAACATCTATAAGGAACGGTTCTTTGTGTGTTTATAGCTTTCCAAGAATTGTTGAAAATGACCCTTTTACTACGATCAGTTGCGAAAAAGTAAAATAAATTTATTTTATAGGAGGAATGTTATGAAGAAGAGTTTAGTGTTTATTGCTTTCTGTCTTTTTGCTTCAAACCTTTTTGCTCAAGAAGCAAAGGTTGTTTATAGTGACTTTGAATGTATAGCAACATGTGATAATTATAATCATACCAGAACTACTATTATCCCAAAAGATGGTTGGAGTGATGACGTGACATTAACATGTGATGGAGTAGAGCGCTCTTTTATCGTTAAGGTTTACGGTGGAGCGAAAAAAGTTTTGGAGACATTTATAAATAGAACAGTAAGTAAAGATGAATATAAACGTTCTCTTTTTGGTTATTTTTCATTAGATGCTTTAAAGACAGGATTAATTAGTATTCATAATGATGAGAGTGAGCAAATTACCTGTGGTCCTAAAGGTGAGTTTGACCAAGTAGTAAATAGCATTAAATAATATTGAAATGTTTTTTCTAATATTAAAGGGCTTCACTTTTATGAGTGAAGCCCTTTTTTTTGTTCATATTAATTAAAGTCTATTTAGCGGCTATTCTATCTACGCCCATATATGGTCTTAAAACTTCAGGGATGATTATTGACCCATCTGCCTGCTGATATTGTTCCATGACACCTATAACAGTTCTTCCTATTGCTAGTCCGCTGCCATTGATGGTGTGTGCAAGGGCTGGTTTACCTGTTTCTGGATCACGGTATCTTATTTTTGCTCTACGGGCCTGGAAATCCAAGAAAACACTACATGAAGATATTTCCTTATATTCATTTAAGGAGGGTAGCCAGACCTCTAGATCGTAACATTTTGCTGCTGCAAAACCGATATCTCCAGAACATAAAGATATAACTCTATAGTGTAATCCTAGAAGCTGTAGTATTCTTTCTGCATCCTGTGTTAGTTTTTCATGTTCTTCTATGGAACTTTTTGCATCTGTTATTTTAACTAATTCAACTTTATTGAATTGGTGCTGACGTATCATTCCACGAGTGTCTTTTCCATAACTTCCAGCCTCACTCCTAAAACATGCAGAGAAAGCAGTAAATTTTATAGGAAGTTTATCGTAATCGATAATTTCATCTGCCAAAAAATTAGTAACAGGTACTTCTGCAGTAGGTATTAAATAGTAGGAAGAGTTTTCAAGCTTGAATAAATCTTCTTTAAATTTTGGTAATTGGCTAGTTCCTATTAAGGATTGTTCATTAACAACATATGGAGGAAGTATTTCGCTATATCCATTTTTTGCGTGAGTATCCATCATAAAGTTTATGATAGAACGTTCTAACCTTGCACCAAGACCGCACATGAAAACAAATCTTGCACCTGTAACTTTACCTGCTCTCTTAAAATCTATTACTCCAAGGCTCTCTCCCAGATCAACGTGGTCTTTTGGCTTAAAAGACATTTCTGGCTTTTTGCCCCATTCTCTAACAACCTTATTATTACTTGAATCCCTACCTTCAGGGACATCAGTCAGTATGTAATTAGGTGTCGTTAATAGTAACGCATCACAGGCTGACTGTATTTCCTGTAAACCAGATTCAGAACTAACAAGATCATCAGTTATTTGTTTAATAGTTTTTTCTAGTTCAGAGGTGTCTTTTTTGTCTTTTTTTAGAGCACCGAATTCTTTACTCTTTATGTTCTTTTCATTCCTTAATTTCTCTACCTTTGTGATGATGTCTCTTCTTTGTAAGTCTAGTTTAAGAATCTCAGCAACAACAGATGCGTCAGAGCCTCTGAGTGTTAAGCACCTCTTATATTCTTCTGGGTTGTCTAGTAACTTTTTGACGTCGATCATTTTTCTGCTCCTGTTTGTTTGTTCGTTTATATGTATTTTTTTATTTGTTTATTTTGCTGATAATTTCCATTACTTCTGGTGAATCAAAATCATCAGGAGCTCTTTTTATGAATTCCTGACAGGAGTTTCTGGATTCAGCATACATTTTTTGATCAAAATACAGCTTACATTCAAGAAAGTAAATACGACTTATTGATGGATCAATGTGTCTGGCTTGAGTTATATATGCACCGGCTGTAGCAAAGTCTCTGGATGCATATGAGGCAGAAGCTAGTCCTAATAATGCGTATGGGTCTTTTCTATTGGCTTTTAGCATTCTCTGAAAAAGCTCAAGTGCCTTTTGTGGTTTATTTGCTTTTATATAAACATCACCTAAGAGGATATATGATTCTCTTATATAAGGATTATTTGTTATTTCACTGTTCAATGCAAACTCAGCATTTTCTAACTGATTTTCTTTAAAGTACATTTTTCCCAGTGTGTAATAAGCTTTTGGGAACTGAGGTGATAACTGTACTAGTCTTGTTAGTTCCTGTTCGCAGTTTGCAAGCTGACCCAGAGAACAATAGATGTTTGCTTTCTGATTTACAGACTCAAGATAATAGGGAGCGATTATAGCTATAGTCTCATAATAACTTAGAGCGTCCTTTGTTCGTCCAAGTTTTTCACAAAGTTCTGCGTATGTTTTTAAAGCAACCACCGAGTATTTGTTCTTTTTTAGAGCTTTTTTAAGTTCTTTTTCTGCTGAGTCGTAGCTGGAAATATCCATATATGCTTGTGCAAGACCAGTAGAGATCTCTGCTATTTCTGGAAAAGTTTTTTCTAGATTGTCTACATATCTTTCTGCTCTTGATATGTGATCAATTTTTCCAAGTATCCTAGTCATAAACATGTAGGCTTCAAAATTATCAGGCTGCTTTGCCAGAACTTTTTCAAAAGAAAGTTTTGCTTCCTCATATCTTTCATGATCAAAAGTTTTTTTACCAAGAGCAAAATTAGAATCTACGTGCGAAAAATCATTCGAGACAGCTCTGTGATAGAACTTTACAGCATCAGCTTCAGAGTTTCTTTTGTCATTCAAATAACCAATGGTAAAAAGGACATCTGGATTATCAGGGTCTATTTCCTGTGCTTTTTTTAGATTATCAGCAGCATCCTTAAACTTATATAAGTCTGTCTGTGTCCTTGCTAGTTTAACCATGGAGAGCACGTTAAGTTTATCTAGTTTTAAGCTCTC
>JBAXWW010000163.1:0-3879 GCA_037128215.1 bacterium
TGTTTTTAGATCTTGGAATAATGACAGAGCAAAAGTTTACAGAAAAATGCATGGCTATGATGATAATTGGGGAACATCTGTTACAGTTCAGGCTATGGTATTTGGTAACATGGGTGATGATTGCGCAACAGGCGTTGCGTTTACTCGTAACCCTTCTACAGGAGAAAGATTCCATTACGGTGAGTTTTTGATAAATGCTCAGGGCGAAGACGTTGTTGCAGGAATAAGAACTCCTCAGCCTATTAATAAGGCAAGTATAGACCCATCAAATCCCCTTCCAACTTTAGAAAGTATTATGCCTGTAGTTTTTAAAGAGCTAGCTGGTGTTTTTGATCTTCTAGAGACGCACTACAAAGATATGCAAGATATAGAATTCACGATCGAAAATAATAAGCTTTATATGTTGCAGACCAGAAACGGAAAACGTACTGCTGCTGCTGCTGTTCAGATAGCTTGTGATATGGTTGATGAAAAACTTATAGATGAAAAGACAGCTGTATTAAGAGTTGGGCCAGAACAGGTAGATCAGTTATTGCATCCAACTATAGATCCTAAGGCTCCAAAGAAATCGATAGCAAAAGGTCTTCCAGCTTCTCCAGGTGCTGCAACAGGTCAAGTCATCTTTTCTGCTAAGGATGCAGAGGAATGGGCAGCTCAGGGTAAGAAAGTAATTCTTGTAAGACATGAAACAAGTCCAGAAGATATCAAGGGTATGGTTGCTGCAGAAGGTATATTAACAGCTCTTGGTGGGATGACTTCTCATGCTGCCGTTGTTGCTCGTGGAATGGGAAAATGTTGTGTTTCTGGTTGTGGCGCAGTTCATATCACAGGAAAAACATTTACTCTTACTGGTGGAAAAACATATAACGAGGGAGACGTGATAACCCTTGATGGTTCTACTGGTAATGTTTACGAGGGTGATGTTCCAAAGATTAAAGCACAGCTTAGTGGTAATTTTGAAAGAATTATGGTTTGGGCAGATAAGTATAGAAAATTAAAAATAAGAACTAACGCTGATTCTCCGCACGATGCAAAAGTAGCAAGAGAATTTGGAGCAGAGGGAATTGGCCTTTGCAGAACGGAGCATATGTTCTTTGAAGGTGACAGAATAATTGCTGTAAGAGAGATGATACTTTCCTCAACACTTGAAGAAAGAGAAAAAGCTCTAGCTAAACTAGAACCTATGCAGACTCAGGATTTTATCGGTATATTCAGAGAAATGAAGGGATTCCCTGTTACAATAAGGCTGTTGGATCCACCTCTTCATGAGTTCCTTCCTCATACAGAGAAGGATCTTCAGGAAGTTGCAAAGAGCATGGATGTTCCTGCTGACGTGTTGAAAGCAAAAGCTAAAACACTACACGAAATGAATCCAATGTTGGGACACCGTGGCTGTAGACTTGGGATAACTTTCCCAGAAATATATAAGATGCAGGTTAGAGCTATTATAGAGGCTGCTTGCACTCTTGTTAAGAATGAAAAGATGGACATAGTTCCAGAGATAATGATACCTCTAGTAGGTAAAAAAGAGGAGCTTGATATCATAAAGAATTACAGCGTAGTTGAAATAGAAAGAATAATCAAAAAACACGGTGTAAACATGAAGTACATGATAGGTACTATGATAGAACTTCCTAGAGCTGCTATAAGTGCAGGTAAAATAGCAGAGTCTGCAGAGTTCTTCTCTTTTGGTACTAACGATCTTACTCAGACAACACTTGGTTTGAGCAGAGACGATGCTGGTAATTTTCTTCCTGAATATGTTGCTAAGAATATCTACGATGTCGATCCATTTGTAAGTATAGATCAGGATGGAGTTGGCGAACTTATGAAGTGGGCTATAGAAAAAGGCAGAGCAACAAGAAGCAACATCAAATTGGGTATATGTGGAGAACATGGTGGAGAGCCAAGAAGTGTTATCTTCTGCCATAAACTAGGCCTTGATTATGTAAGTTGTTCACCGTACAGAGTGCCAGTAGCAAGACTTGCAGCAGCGCATGCAGTTTTAAAGAACTAAGGATTAACTTAGGTTTAGATAGCAAAAGGCGGGGTTTTTAAACCCCGCCTTTTTGTATTATAAATTATAGAGTAAACTTATTTAATTGATGATTTCTACGCCTGAATAATTAGGGCATCTATCCTCTCCAGAATCTTTTAAAGATAATTTTCCATCAGGTGTTGCTATTAAAGTAGCTTTTCCGCCATCTGTTAGGAAAACTTTTTCTTCTTTAGTCCCAGAAACTATAGTTTTGTCACCATCTGCCCAGCTTATTACAGGTGTGTCTCTGGTCTCTCCAGAATCTTTGCTGTAGGACCACATAACAGTTATGTCTAAATTGTTATCTTTTAAGAAAGAGTAAAAAGCAGGTCTAAAATTAGCTTTGTTTGTAGCATCAGAAATTATTTGAAACGTATCTCTGTCTCTTTTTATTCCATTGTTATCGACTATAAATTTTATAGTGTATTTTGCTGATTCATAAAGACCATTACAAGAACCAGCTTTAACTGTTACATTGTATTGGTAAGTGCCAGGAACAATTTTAGAAGCGTTGTTGTAGTTTTCCCAATTTATGTACTTTGCACTGTGATCTAGTGCTTGAGAAGAAAGACCTGAAGTAATTAAAAGGAATAGAAAAAGAGTAAACAAGAATCTCATAGTCGCCTCCTACTTAAAATGTTTTATTATTCTTTTATTCTTTTAATATAGACGGAGTCAAGGGGATTGAATTATTTACAATTTATTTTTGTAACTACCTGTATTAATTGATTAAAACTTAGGAGTTAGAAGTGTAGCGTTTAAAATGTGTTTTTTAGTTTCCCGAAATAGTCTGACAAGTAGACAGATTGCTATTATGAATGTTAGAATCTAATAATTAAAAGATATAAATTCTTTTTGGAGGAGTCTACTACATGAAAATTTTAAAAAATTCTTTGTACTTAGTGATAGCTTCTTTATTACTGAGTCCATCCCTGTCTGCCTCTAAAAAATTCAATAATTCATACATAGAATTTTCCATCCCTGATTCTTGGTCGTGTAAGGAAGAAGGTGGGCAACATGTTTGTCAGCCTGTTAATCCTGAACAAAGAAAAGAAGCAATAGTTGTAATGGCAGCAAAATATAAAGGTCCAGAAGATGATCTTAAAGAATATATGGCGAAGCTGAAGGATAAAAGAGACATAAAAGATATAAAAGGTAAATCTTACTCCAGCAAGAATCAATATACAAAATGGAATACAGTTCTTGGTACTATATGGGTTGATTCTCAAAGTGAAGACAGTGAAGTTCCAGGTTTTGTAACAAGATATTTGGCTACGGTGCAAAAAGGTGTTGGAATAGTAATAACCTTTAGTGCTCATAAAACAAAGTACAGCCAGTATACTGCAGATTTTTATCAAATGGTGAATAGTCTAAGGATTAGTAACAACGTGCCTGCTGCTCCATCAGAAAATAAAGCTGCCGATATGAATAAGCTTGGTAATGGGGTCATGGTTGGTAATTTTGATGCTACTAACAAGAATAATGATGCTAAGAAAACAGTTTCTCAGGTAGATATAAAAGTAACCAAAGATTCTAGTACTACGACTTATATTGCACTTATTGCTGTTATATTAATAGTAGCACTCTTGATAGCCAGAAAACGTAGAAGAAGAAGAAAATAAGAGATAAATACTACACTGTGGCCAACGTAGCTCAACTGGTAGAGCAATGCATTCGTAATGCATAGGTTAGGGGTTCAAGTCCCCTCGTTGGCTCCACCTTTGCTAGTTTTTGTTAGTTTGACTGTGCCAGATTTGTGCCAAAAGTTTTAAATACTACAGTATTTTGTTCTTCTGGCTTATTACCGAATAATTGAGAAATAGGGTTTAGGTACCTTGCTT
>JBAXWW010000164.1:0-3878 GCA_037128215.1 bacterium
CTTTTTACCCTCTTTCTGCTTATCTAGAAGTTTTCTTTTCCTTGATACGTCACCACCATAGCACTTTGCTGTAACGTCTTTTCTTAGAGCTTTTACGGATTCTCTTGCTATTATTCTTGATCCAATTGCAGCCTGTATAGCAACTTCATACATTTGTCTTTTTATTTCCTGACGAAGCTTACTGGCTATCTCTCTGCCTCTATAATAAGAATTATCTGCGTGCACAATAACGGATAACGCATCAACTATTTTAGCGTTTATCAAGATATCAAGTTTTACAAGTTTAGAAATTCTATAGTCTATAACTTCATAATCCATGGAGGCGTAGCCTCTGGAGATTGATTTTAAAGTATCATAGAAGTCATACATAACTTCTGACATTGGAAGATCATAAATAAGTTGAACACGATTGTTATGATAGCAAATCATATCTACTTGTTCGCCTCTTTTATCATTACATAGAGCCAGCAAGTTACCTATATACTCCGCTGGTGTATGTATCCTTACTCTCATATATGGTTCTTCTATGTGCTCGACGTTATGATCAGGGAGCTGAGCAGGACTGTTTATTTCCTTTGATTCACCGTCTTTCATTATAACTCGATAGACTACAGACGGAGCTGTTGTTATTATATTTACGCTAAATTCTCTTTCCAATCTTTCCTGAATTACGTCCATATGTAGAAGTCCAAGAAAACCACACCTAAAACCAAAGCCTAGTGCTTCTGATGAATCTTTTTCATATGTAAAAGAAGAATCATTAAGATGAAGCTTATCCAAGGAGTCCTTTAAAATATTATAATCAGAGGCTTCTACAGGATAGAAACCACAAAAGACCATTTGTTTTATTGGCTTAAAACCTGGAAGTGGTTCTTCCGCGAGATTATTAACGTCCATTATCGTGTCGCCTATTTTGGCCTCAGATACTTCTTTCATTCCAGACGCTATAAATCCAACTTCTCCAGCTCTTAGTTCATTAAGATATACAGCTTTAGGAGAAAAAACTCCGACTTTTGTTACTTCAAAAACATGCCCAGTAGTGAATAACTTTATTTTCATCCTGTCTTTAAGTACGCCGTCCTTTATCCTTACAAGGATGATAACTCCAAGATATGGGTCAAACCAACTATCAAAGATAAGAGCCTTCAGAGGCTTATCTGGATCCCCAACTGGAGCAGGAAAACCATGAACTATCTCTTCAAGTAACTCGCTAACACCAGCACCAGTTTTTGCAGAAATAGAAAGTGCGTGGCTGGCATCTATTCCTATTATTTCTTCTATCTCTTCTTTAGCTTTTGGAACATCAGCTACGGGAAGATCTACTTTATTTAGAACAGGCATAAGCTCAAGCCCACTGTCTGATGCAATAAAAGCATTTGCTATACTTTGGGCCTCTACTCCCTGACTAGCATCAACAACAAGCAGAGCTCCCTCACAGGCTCCCATGCTTCTGGAAACCTCATAGGTAAAATCAACATGTCCTGGTGTATCTATTAAATTGAGCTGATATTTTTTACCGTCTTTAGCCTGATAATATATTCTTACGGTCTGCGCTTTTATTGTTATTCCACGTTCTCGCTCTAGATCCATGTTATCAAGATACTGCTCGCACATTTCTCTTTTTGTAACAGAACCTGTTATTTCTAAGATTCTGTCAGCGAGCGTAGATTTACCATGATCTATATGCGCTATTATGCAAAAATTCCTTATGTGACTTTGTTCCATTTTATGAATATATCCCCGTAGACCATTATCAGTTCCGGATATATTTACTCCTTGTCTTCAGATTTAATCAAATCATCAAAGCTCATTTGTCCTGAAATTTCATTCTTATATCTTTCCAGAACAAGATTTACGCCTTCTCTGATATATTCGGCCATAGGAACCTTAGTTCTATAATGCAGTTCCTTAAGCTTTAGATTCTGTTCCTCCGTAATATATACGGTTGTAGTAATCTTTTTGGCCATACATCTTATCTACTACATTTTACAAATAAAAACAAGAACATGGCTAAGAACAAAACTGGCGGAGAGGCAGAGATTCGAACTCTGGGAGCCTTTTCAGGCTCACACGCTTTCGAGGCGTGCACCTTCGACCACTCGGACACCTCTCCATTATTGTTTTTCCATTCCAAGAAAAATCTTCTTTATACCATCAATCTTTGTTGCTCTTTCATCTAGGCTCAATTTATCCCAGTCTTTTTGCAGAGCTTCTATTATCTTATCCAATCGCATATAGATATCGACTTTTTTAATAGTCTTAGCTGTAGGTCTGGATCTAAGTTTTTCAACCCTATTACTAAGATCCAATCTTAGCTTTTTTAAAAGCTCGACATTTATTTCATCCTGTGCAAGATTTTTAGAAGTAAGCAGTTTCTTGATCTTAACTATACTTTCTTCTTTTTTCTGCTCAGAGATATTAGCCCAGTCACTTTCTATCTTATCTGTTATAGATATTAGTCGCTTATAAGTATCTATTCTCTTCTTAGCATCTTCATCTTTACTAATTTCTGCGCTATGTAGTTTGATCTGTATTATGTTCTGCAGTCCCCTTAGTTTATTCGCCAGTTCAACTTCCTTTGTAGCTATTATCTTAACCGGAACAGCATCCTTCTCCTCTTTATTGCTCTTCCCTCCAGTCTTAGGAGCTATTGCTTTATCTAAGACTCTACTTTCTGCTGCCTGAGTTCCCTTTGCAAATTCAAACGTTGCTTCGTCTATATCCCATCTAGCTCCCGTTATCCATTCTGCATTTTTCTTTATAGTTACCTCTATAGGTCTTATTTTTCTACCTGGCCAATTTAAGCTTAGCTGGTACTTGCCAGGTGTTAGTTTTTCCAAGACAAAAAAGCCGTCACTAGAATCTACTTCTGAAGATGCTACGACTACATAGTCAGACAACCTCATCGCTTCAATCTTAACGCCTTCTTCATAACCACCAGTTGCATCTAGATATCCATCAAGACCTATGGTTGGAACAATTTTTGGATTCCAGCTTATATGTGAAGCTTTTCTCAAATACATGAAATCCTTTTCATGTTCTGGTGCAAGTGTTCCATCAAGGCTGTTGGCATCCACTCGTGCTGTTATAGGTACGTCAGGAGGGATATTAGTTACTCTAAAGAAGCCGTCATCGTTAGTTGTAGCACTTTCGCTACCAACCTGTAGAAGGACACCAGACATTGGAATACCTTTTCCATTAACCCCTTTTTCTCTAGTATCAAAAATTTGACCACTAACTGTACCAGTATCGTATTTGTCCCATAAACTTGAAGAATTTTTACCACCAATAACTCCGTTCCAAGAAAAAGTTCCTATAACAGATTGACTTTGTATAGACAGAGTCAACTTTATGTTTTCTGCAGCTCTGTAATTTGCTTCTGCTGAAAAACTCTTGTCTCCTTTATCGCTAAGACTTAATCTAAATCTAAGATCCAAGCCCTCAACTGAATTTGTACCTCTGATATCATATGAAAAATCATTTTGAGATAAACCGCTCATCCAGTGTCGTGATACACTGAATTTACCGTCATAAAGTGGAAAGTCCAAGCCTGTCTCTGCAGAATACGTCGTTATATCCATGCCCCTATAGAAGGAAATATTACCCGCAACAGAAGCTGTTATTTTATTAATTAATGGCCTTCTGATTGCGCCGGAAATTACGCGCTGTTTCTCTGTTTGTGTAAAACTTTCACTAAGAGACCATGGACTTAAATTAACCTGATGTTTTAATGACCATGTCTCTCCTATATCACTAGTAGAGGAGGAGGAACTAACATTAAGCGCAGGGCTACCAAAATTATAAAATTTGTGTTCAAGTTGTATAAAATGAGGCTGAAGTAGTCCTAGGTTAACATCAAAGGCTCTGTCTATACCACT
>JBAXWW010000165.1:0-3835 GCA_037128215.1 bacterium
CATCAGGAGCTCTCAATTTAGCCATTACATCGACTAATTTTTGTAGATCTACGTTACTACTGCTCATCTTTTTTTGGCCTAAGAACAGGAAATAAAATAACGTCTCTTATAGATGGTGAATCGGTTAACAACATAACCAGGCGGTCTATACCGATCCCCAATCCAGCAGCAGGAGGCATACCATGCTCCAATGCATTTATAAAATCTTCATCGTAATGATGAGCTTCTTCATCTCCCTTATCTTTCTTCATAACCTGTTCCATAAAACGTCCCTTTTGATCTATAGGGTCGTTAAGTTCTGTAAAAGCGTTAGCAACTTCCTTTCCAGCAATAAAAAGTTCAAACCTTTCTGTAAGACCAGGATTATCATCAAATCTACGAGCTAAAGGTGATATTTCTACTGGATAATGTGTTACAAATGTTGGATTGACAATCTTTGGCTGAACTTCTTCATCAAAGATAAGCATTATTGCTTCACCGAAATTTGGATCTTTTGGAAGAAGATCTGCATAATGTTTAGTCTTTATATATTTTATAACAGCATCTTTATCTTTAAGTACATCTTCATTCAAAGAAGGACAGTTCTTTAGTATAGATTCATGTACTGTCATCTTAGCCCATGGTCTCTGGAACGACAGTTGATGTTCTTGATACTTTATTGAGTCAGTACCATATAATTTATTGACCATAGAAGTAACAAGATCCTCTACCAATTCTATGTGATTTTCATAAGTGCCATAGGCCATATAAACTTCCATCATCGTAAATTCTGGATTATGAAAAGTAGAGATACCTTCATTCCTAAAGTTTCTGTTAAGCTCAAATACTTTTTCAAAACCGCCGACTAGAAGTCTCTTAAGATATAGTTCTGGCGCTATTCTCATATATAGATCCATATCAAGCGCATTATGATGTGTAATAAAAGGTTTAGCTACAGCACCTCCAGGTATTGGCTGCATCATCGGTGTTTCCACCTCTAAGAAGCCCTTATCTGCTAAATAATTTCTAATATAATTAACCATAAGACTTCTTTTTTTGAATACTTCTTTTGATTCTGGATTAACTATCAAATCCAAATATCGCTGACGGTATCTAGCCTCAACATCTGTAAGACCATGAAATTTTTCTGGAAGAGGTTTTAGCGCTTTTGTCATTAATACAAGTTTTTTAGCATGAATAGCTAAGTCCCCTGTTCTTGTCTTAAAACACTTTCCTTCAACGCCTACGAAATCACCTATATCTAGATGTTTATAAACAAAAAATTCCTGCTCAGTAAGGTCTTGTTTTGATATAAAAGACTGGAACCTTCCCTCCTGATCAGCAAGTAAAAGAAAGCCTCCCTTACCAAAGTCCCTTACCATAACAATTCTTCCTGCATATCTATAAACAGCACTTTCTTTTTCTATGTGTTCACCAGTAAGGTGATTAAACATTTCTATAAGTTTTGTGGAGCTGATATTAGGTTTAAAGTCTGCCCTAGGATATGGAGCTATACCCTGCTCCCTGATCTTTCCCATCTTTTCTATCCTAACAAGTCTTTCGTCGAATTTTTGATGTTCAGCAGGCTCTATGCCTTGTTCTTGAGGTTTTTTGTTTTTGATTTCATTCATAATTATTAAAAACTCCTATTGATTAAATACAAACAGGTATTTACACTCTATTAACAATAATTACAAGGGAGAGAAAAATGGATATTAAAATAAAGATCATTAATAATTTTCAGATTGAAGCCAAGACAGGTTCACATCTGATAAAATCAGACCAGAGCAAAGAAGCCGGAGGCGACGAAACCGCCCCAAATCCATATGAATATTTTCTTGCTTCTATCGGTCTTTGTACAGCGCACTACGTCAATGCTTTCTGTAAACAAAGAAATATAGAAACAAAAGAAATAGAGATAATAGAGAATATCTCCAAAGATCACACTACTGGGAAAGTATCTTTTGATACAAGAATTAAGCTCCCTGCTTCTTTTCCAGAGAAATACAAGGATGCTCTATTAAAAACTGCCGAAGCTTGTACTGTAAAAAAAGCCATACAATCTACGCCTGAGTTTAAACTTTCCTTGGTTTAGGTGATTTGAATGGAAAAATTAAAAACTGTAAAGACACAAAGCCCTTCATTCCCAGATGCTAAACAAAACGTCCCCTTGTGTGCAGAAAACAAGAAGCTGTGGCAAGTTTTTTGTGGAGACAAAGAACATTGGAGGACTGGATTATATTCACCAGAAGCCGACTCTGCTGAATCCATAGATACGTTGGAAAAGCACAGTTGCTCTGAATTTTTTATCCTTTTATCTGGTAATGTCTCTTTGCTTATAGAAGAAAATAATACTCTTAAAACAGTAGTTCTTGAACCTTTAAAACCCATACTTGTTGATACCTGGCATAACGGATTTTGCCCAAAAGGAAAAAACTCTGGAACCGCTCTGGTAGTGGAAAGGGATGAGTTTACAACTGAGTATAAGTCTTTGAGATAAGCTCCAAAAGCGTCAAAGCCTTACCTATAAAGCCTCTAATTTTACATTCCTTTTGATTTGTGGTATAGAGGACTCCTACTTTCTCTTCCTTAGTCAGGAGGCTTTAAAATGATAATAAAAAAATCTGATGGATCTGTTGTTTTTGAATTCGACCAAAACACAGCAGGAAAAGTTTATCTTGCGGGAGAATTTAATAATTGGAATTATGCTGCAACTCCATTAAAGAAAACACCAAAGGGCAAACACCGTGTAACACTTCACCTAAAACCAGGAAAATACCAGTTCCGTTATTTTGCTAATCACCAATGGTTCAATGATAATCACGCCGATGGCACAGAAAACAATAATTATGGCTCTCAGAATTCAATAGTAATAGTCGAATAATTTAATAATGATTAGTACATCTTTGTTATTGTTGGTGTTACAGGCTCAGGTGTATCGCAGATCGGTTTAATAGGATTAACTTTTCTAACAGAACCCTGAAAGTCATCTTTCATTACTAGTGCGGCATATTGGTCTCTTTCATAAACTCCAGGTACATAGTTAAAATCTATTATGTAATTTTCTACTTCTAACACTTGGTGTGCTCCGCCTCCAGGTATCTGACGATTAAAAACCTTATTAATACCTTTTACATTCGATGGTATTCCGTACTTTGCAAGCACGCCCTGATAGTATGATGATAGTTCAGAACAGACAGCTTGTCCTTCCTCCAAAATCGTTTCAAATGAATTAGGATCGACCTTCCTAGTCGCATCTCTAAATGTTGTATTTGTTCCTCCGCTTTTACGATAGTGATAAGGGGCTATATCATCAGTAATTGTTTTGTATAACTTTAGCCTGTTCTCTGGAAGAAGAAGCTCCTTTGAATCAACTTTGAATCCAGTTGTTTGGAATATCATGTCTTCTGTTTCTGCCGTTAATTTATCAAAACGTGGGGAATTTATATTAAACTGCTCATGGGCAAAGTTAATACGTAGATCTCCAGATGCTCTTTGAGGACGGCTTATTAGTTCAGAATTTTTATAAGTCTTAAAGCTACCAGTTGGCTTCACCTTAAGTGGTTTATATAATTTGCTTTGACTAGAGATCATGTTTTCAAGAGTTGTATTTAATTCTGCTTGTGTAGGAGGATTTTTATTTATCATGGTATTAGCTTTCTGATCCGCTACAGAGACCTTCTCTTCTGTTTTAATTACATTGTTCTCTTTGTTTATAGGTTTTTCTTTAACAGCATTTACATTTTCTACTTTCATATACGCTGTATTTTCATTTTTTATAGCATCCACTAAAGAACTAGCACTATTTTGATTTCTATTTATTATGTACTTAAGTTGTTTTGGGTCATTCTTATAT
>JBAXWW010000166.1:0-3828 GCA_037128215.1 bacterium
CTCTAGCTTGTGCGTTGCGTTGTTACTACCAACGTATAATCTGAATAACATATTTTTGAATAATTATCTTATAGCTTATTGCATTTCAATAATTATTATTTATTAATCTTATCTACTCTTATTTTCGCATATAAAATAAAACACGTCAAATAAAGTTATCCACACATTTTTTAAAAGTTTGTCAAGTCCAATTGTGCGACTATTGTGCGACACCAAAAACAACAAAACTAGCCCTTGTTTGCCCCTATAATCAATTAAAATAGTCTAAACGTGTTATTAATCATCTAAGATATAAGATGTAATACAGAGCCATTTTCAGCCTTCTAGCGGTATTATGCCTTGAATGTTCAGCGTTTCTATGCTATAATAAGCTAATATTAAACTAATAACAAGAATATGAAACAAGAGACAGACAACGGCAATCAAGCCGAAAGCCTATTGAATAATAATAATATAATACTAGCAATCAATAAGCTAAATAAAGAAGACAGAGCCATTATTAAAATGCTGTCCGAGGGATATACTCAGTCCGAGGTGATTCTAAAATATAAAACTAATTACCCTTATATAAAGAGACTACTAAAAAGATTAAAAACATTAATTGACTAATTGTTAAACTGTGTTATTAAAAAGGGGATATATTCTAACATATAAGATTAATACTAAATACAAGATAAAAACATAATAGAATAATAGTCTGAATCCTTATAAAAGAAACTTATCTCCGTGCTGTGGATAGTCAACTAATAATCTAAAATAAATACTATTAAAATAATATAAAAACGTCAATGAAGAACTGTATAATATGTAGTAAAGAATTTGATTCAAAGAGAGCCGATAAAAAGACTTGCAGTCCAGCGTGTAAAAAGAGCCTACAAAGATTAAAGGGGACAGAACCAGAGCTAAAAGGGACAGATAAAGAATTAAAGGGGACAACTATTTTAGAACCAATAAAAGAGCCAACTAAACCAATTAAAAAAGGTTTTAACACTGAACCCTGTACTAAACATAAATATTCAATGAAAGGGACATGCGGTTGTAAGTAGTCTATATTATAGGCAATCCCCCCAGCCTTGACGTTTTATTAAATTATATTATTATATTATTAATACTATATATCTATTAGTAATCATTACTTATAAGGACTACCCTACCCATACGTACACCACCCCTTGCTATATATGTTGATGATGGCTATATCCCCTACCTAGATTCGTTTAAAAAAACCTTTTTAAAAAAAACAAAAGGTAATTTCTAAAACCGAGTATAGAATAAAGTGAAAATTTTTTTTAAGAAAATTGTGGACTTTTGAAAATATCCGTCGATTCGCACAGCCTAAGGTAGCCCGAGAATTGACAAAATGTTAGTTTTTGGGCAAAAGTGTGCTATAATCAGATAATAAGCTTAATTAATAAAAAAACACTAAATGGTCTCATTAATAAGCCATTAAACAACTTTTACCTGCTAGTCGGGTTTTTGGTGTTTATGCTTAGATGGAGCACAACGTAAATATGACAAGTAAAGAAGACCTACAAAAGAGGTTAGACGAGATTAATCAAGAGATTAATACTCTTAGAGAGGAAACATTAAAGTTAGTTGGTAAGTTCGAATTATTAGTAGAACAAGAAAAAAATGAAAGTGATACAAAAGAATAAATTAAAGAATGGAACAACTGAGTACGTATTCGATAATGGAGTACAAGCTAAGCCAAAAGTACAACCTAATTTTTCTACTCCTACTCCAGTTAAATTAAATCCAAATTTAAAGTTAAGAGCACCTACCCAAAGGGAAACAGACTTTCAAGAAAATATGGCTAAGTACCAAACTAATGGTAAGTCTACTATTATGGGTACTGCTAGACTAATGGGAGATGTTGTCAAGAAGGTAGTTACTAATCTTATTAGACCAGATTCTTATAAGAAAGGCGGTAAGGTTAAGAAGACTGGACTAGCTCTAGTTCACAAAGGAGAATTAGTTCTTAATAAAAAACAACAAAGTAAGTTAAGGAAAAAATTAAAAAAGAAATAAAATGGAAAAATTAGAAATAGTAAGTTACGTTAGTGCAGAGACAGGAACAACAATTCAATGGCATAGATTCAGAGACGAAGATACAGAATGGGGAGTAACAGGAACATGGGAGACTTCAGAAGTCTTATCTACAGACGAGGAAGTATTAGCCTTCGCTAGGACAATGGCTGACTCATATATAGAAATTTCTATTAAAGGAGAACCAGTAGTTGAGGAAGTAGTAGAGGAAGTTGCACCAGAAGCAACAGAAGAAGTTTAATAATTATAACGCAATATTATGGGAGCACACAATTTAGCAGTAAGCGAGTTAACAGAGGATGCAAAGGGCAAAAGCAGAGAGGCTTATGTCAATGCAGTAGCAGAAGAATTTAAACACTTAGCAGATGAAGGTTCAGAAGATAATAACAAAGTATCATCTGATAAGATTAAACTAAAAAGTATTTAATGAATCTAACAACTGAAGTACAATCTATAAGAGAGGATTTACGTAAGTTGTTAGAAAAGATAGATGGCAACGAGTATGAAAAAAGGCAAAGCACTAACTCCTCAACAGGAGAGGTTTTGTCAATTATTCGTTACAGGAGAAGAATTCCTCGGGAACGGAACTAAGTCTTATGCTGAGGCTTATGGGATAGAACAAGAGGGCAACTGGTACAAGACTTGTGCAGCCGCAGCTTCAAGACTTCTTAGAGGAGTTAAGATAGCAAATCGAATTAGTGAGATGCTCAACCTAGTAATGAATGACCAAACTGTAGATAACGAGTTAGGTTATGTAATCGCACAGAAAGCAGACCTAAACTCTAAGGTAGCAGCTATTAGAGAGTACAACAAGTTAAAGAAACGAGTTAGTGAGGTTCAAGTTAATGACGTTAAGATATTAGTCTTACCTAATACATTATTACAAAAAAATGCAATCCCAGTCTCAATACCAGAATTTAACACCCGCCCAAGAAAAGATAGCAGCAGACAAACACAGGTTTCGAGTAATTCGAGCAGGTAGGCGTTTTGGTAAAACAGTTCTAGCATCATTAGAGATAGTAGCAAAAGCTTACGCTAGAGAAGCGAATATAATCTATGTAGCTACTACATACCAACAAGCTAGAGACATCGCTTGGAATACACTCAAGGCGATAGTAGAACCAATAGCACTTTCAATAAATGAATCACGTTTGGAGATTAAGGTTAAGAATGTTAAAGGGACAAGTTCACTTATCACTCTTAGAGGGTGGGAGAATATTGATACTCTTAGGGGACAAAGTATCGACTTCGCTGTTTTGGATGAAGTTGCATCGATGAGAAACTTCTGGGAGAATTGGATGGAGGTTATCAGACCTACTCTTACTGACAGAAAGGGAGAAGTTATGTTTATCTCTACACCTAAAGGATTTAATCACTTCTATGACCTATATAATCAAGAAGGACTAGACAACGACTATAAGAGTTTCCACTTTACTTCCTACGATAATCCTACTATAGAAGATATTGAGACAGAGTTAGCCAAGGCTAGACTCGAAATGACAGAAGAACGATTCTCACAGGAGTACCTAGCTGACTTTAGAAAGACAGAAGGTCTCGTTTATAAAGAATTTACTAGAGAGAACTCACTATTTGATGATTCAGTTAAGATTTACGACCCAATCGAGACTATTGCTGGTATCGACTTTGGATTCACCAATCCTACAGCAATACTTACTATAATTAGAGATTATAGTGGAAACTTTTGGGTAACAGACGAATATTACAAAAGTGGACAAACAGATGCTCAGACAGCTGAGTATGTAGCGAATCAAAAATTTAACA
>JBAXWW010000167.1:0-3773 GCA_037128215.1 bacterium
GTAGTCCGGTCACTTCGACAATAAATTTAACGATACCAGGCACATATGCCTATTATGCTATTCAGTGTAAAGCAAACTGGACCACATCAACAGTGGCATCAGGAACGTACACTGTAACAGGAACAGTCGCTGATCCTGTGTTCACACCGGCAGGTGGAATTTTAACTTCACCTACTTCAATAACTATTACTTCTGCTACAGCTGGCGCTGTTATACACTATACTTTGAATGGACTTCCGCCAACGTGTAGTAGTGGAAGCATTTACTCTGGACCTATTACAATTAACGCTTCTGGTTTTTATAACTATCAAGCTATAGCGTGCATGACCAATTGGGTTAGTTCACAAGTGGTCAGTGCTCAATACACTTATTACTGTACGAGCGTAGATCTTTCAGATCTTAGTGTTTCAGTTGGAGAATTTAATCCAGCTTTTGATCCTTCTGTAATTAACTATTATTTGAAGGTTCCTATTTCTGGTTACCAGATTTCTTACACTCCTACGGCGGCTTGTCAGAATTCTACTATTACTATAAATGGTAATCCTGTCGCTTCTGGTAGTAGCTATGGTCCTAATGCCCTTCCTATAACTTACGGAACACCTGACCTTGGTCCTGTAAAAATTGTAGTAAGTTCTTGGGATGGTTCGTTGACTAAAACATACACAATTAGTCCATTGCTTAGAGGCATAACTTTACAGGAAGCATACATAAAGAAAAACCTTGCTCCAGTTATTTATGATCGTTTTGGAAATGCTATGGCAATGTACGGCGATACTCTGGTAGTGGCTACAGAACAAGAAAATGGTGGGGAAGGAGCTGTTTATATATATTCTAGGGATACTAGTGGTGTTTGGACGCATTATCAAAGACTAGAAGCTTCAGATCCTGCAATCAAAGTTTTCTTTGGACACAGTGTAGATCTTTCTGGGGATATTCTTGTGGTAGGAGCTCCTGGTAGAACAAGTGATAGAGGCGCTGCTTATGTGTTCCGTAAACATAATGGAACATGGACGCAAGAAACAATAATAACTCCAAGTAACCCTGATAACGCAGATGCTTTTGGATCAAGTGTTGCTATTTCTGGTGAGACTATCGTTGTTGGTGCTCCAAATGAAGCAGGTAGTTCGTTTGGTATTAATGCTTCCAATAATAACCTTGCCCCTGGTGCAGGAGCAGCATACGTGTTTAGTTGGGACTCAACTTCATGGGTTCAAAAAGCATACATTAAAGCTTCAAATACCTTCACCGGTGATAATTTTGGTTATAGTGTTGCTATATCTACAGATCAGAAAACTATAGCTGTTGGCTCACCTAGTCAGGATTCTATAGCAGCAAATTCAGGAGCTGCTTATGTCTTTACTAAAAATGGTAGTACAATTGCACAAGAAGCTTTTGTAAAGGCATATGTGCCAAGTGCAAATGATAGGTTTGGTCATGCTATAAAAGTAGATGGGAATTATCTTGTAGTTGGAGCTCCTTATGAGGATAGCGTAGCTACAGGTTTTGGTGGTAATCAAAACGATGATACCGCCACAGATTCTGGTGCGGTTTATGTCTTTGAGAGAACTGGTACTTCTTGGTCACAAGAATCTTATATAAAGGCACCTAATAGTGCACCTGGCTTCTTATTTGGCTGGTCCCTTGCTGCAAAAGCAGGGATTACTAGTGTAGCTGTAATTGGTGCTCCTGGAGAAAATTCAGACCAAACAGGGATCAACCCACTTCCAGCAATATCAACTCCATTAGTAGGGTCTGGTGCAGCGTACGTAGTTGTTAAACAGCTTGGTTATCCAAGACTGATGCATGCATATTTAAAGGCATCCAACACTGATGCTGGAGATGCTTTTGGAACAGCTGTAGCAACAAATGGAGATGTTGTGGCAGTAGGTGCAATTGAAGAACGTAGTAAATTTAGTGGCATAAATACCAATCAACAGGACAATTCACTAGAGGCGGCAGGTGCGGTTTATACGTTCTATTAATAAAAGCTTGCTATTGCCATATAGGTAATGGTATAAGCTTACGGTATTTAAATTATTTTGTGATGTCGATTGTGAGTTTATATATCTCTTCTTTCGGCTCTCAAGAGATCCTCAGGAGGGATTAAAAAATGGAAAAGAAATTGTATGTAGGGAATCTACCTTACAGTGTAAGTGACTCATCTTTGAATGAACTATTTTCAAAAGTTGGAGAAGTTGTATCTGCAAAAGTTATAACAGACGCTGACAGTGGTCGTTCAAAAGGATTCGGTTTTGTTGAAATGTCAAATAGCGATGATGCTCAAAAAGCTATCGAGCAGTTTGATAACACAGAACTTGATGGAAGGAACATTAAAGTTAACGAAGCAAAGCCAAAGACAGATTCACGTTCAGGTGGATCTAGCAGAGGCGGAAACTCTGGCGGAAACAACAGACGCTGGTAGTTTATAGCTAAACTAATGAGTTCAAAAGCCGTACTTTTAATTAAGTACGGCTTTTTCATTATAGGAGTAAGAGATGTTAAAGATGTTTAGTTCCCTGGATAAAAATGCTGTATTTGACAGAGTAGATAGCCCTGTAGGCTCTTTACTTATCATAGCTTCAGACAAGGGTGTTCATTCTGTCCTATGGGAGGATGAGCTAAAGAACAAAGCATATAAAGCCTTTCTGGATAAATTAAGAAGAAATGAAAAACACCAAGTAATAGTAAATTTAAAAAAACAATTAAAAGAATATTTTCTTGGAAAAAGAAAAAACTTTGATCTTAATATCGTTATAGAAGGTACTGAATTTCAAAAGAAAGCTTGGAAACAATTGTTAAAAATACCTTATGGAAAAACTATTTCTTACGGCGAACAAGCCAGAATGCTTGGAGATGCTAAAAAAGCTAGAGCAGTAGGAATGGCAAACTCTAAAAATCCAGTATCTATTATTGTCCCTTGTCATAGAGTTATAGGAAAAGATGGAAGTCTTACCGGTTTTGGTGGTGGAATTAATAATAAGAAAATTTTAATAGAACTAGAAAAAAACAATATATAAATAATGTTAAATTACAATCCTCTTCGAATACCTAGTCCCCATGCAAGACTATTTGTAGGTGATGTAAAGACTACTGGTCTTAAATAAGCATCATAGCTCTTTGAATGGCTTACAGCAACCAACCCGTCTATTATATCAAAACTGCCTATTTCTTTTTCTGCTTGCTCAGCAAATATAGAGGTACTTATTATAAAAAATAAACAAATGATTATTGTCTTCATGTTATTGATTTATTCCTCCTAACTCTTAATATAAGCAAAAGAAGTGCCAATTGTTTTTTATTAAAAAAACGAATAATAATAAGGTGTTGTCTTTTAAAAACTTTACCCGTTTGAGATACATTTTAAGATGTGTGTACAGTAGGTATACAGTCCATCTTTTTGTTATATAATCTCATTTTGTGGTACTTATAATGAATAAAACAAAAACATTAATACCAGAACTGGATGATGACCTCCTTCTACAATGTAAAATAGAAACTATGAGGGCTGGAGGTAGAGGGGGGCAACATGTCAATACTACGGATAGCGCCGTAAAGTTAACCCACATCGTTACAGGTGTATCAGTAAAGATTCAGAAAAGTAGGAGCCAATATCAGAATAAAGCCAATGCTCTGGCTATACTTAGAAAAAAATTAGAAGAATTTAATAAAGTAAAAAAAATAAGAATAAAAACTAGAGTCTCTAAAAGTATAAAAAAAAGTAATTTAGACAAAAAGAAAAAACATTCTTTGATTAAACAGGCAAGAAAAAAAAT
>JBAXWW010000168.1:0-3726 GCA_037128215.1 bacterium
CCTTATGCTATGCTCAAGATCGCTATGAGTTATAAAAAACTTGGAGAGAAAAAAGATTCAGATGCATATCTTGAAGGTCTTATTTCAAAATATCCTAATTCAAAAGCCGCTAATGAGGCTATTAGGATGAGGGGTAAGTAATGTCCTATCTATTATCTGTTTTTATTATTCTGCAATTACTTTGTTTCAATGCTTATTCACAAAGTGAAGAAGAACTTGATAAATTACTGGAAGAAGTAAAAGACCTTCCGAATCAACCATCTGAACTTTATTCAATAATATCAGAGACTGGTGCTATTAATAATGTTCCTGCGGAAGATTCTAATTTTTTAAAAAAAGAAGAGGCTCTTTATACTCCTATAACACCAATAAGAAAGGGTCCAAGCTCTAGAAATTATTATTTACTTGAAAAAGAAAATCCTAAGTCAAAGTTTGATAAAAATGGTTTTTTAAAGAGCAGATATGAAACTATTAACAAGATAAACGAGTTGGAAAAAAGAAAAGATGCATACTATGGCGGTACTGTTTGCTTGGGTAATGAACCGAGCCTTCTTGGAAAGATATATGGCTCTGGAAAAGCTTCTGGACTTCTTAGTACAGGAGATGAACTAGAAATAGAATTTTCCTCTTACAGACCATGTAATACCGGAGAGAAATATGTCTCTATGGATAAAGATAGTATAGGTGTTTATAAAATAACTGGCGTTTTGGAAATAATGGAGAAGGGGGCAAGAGAAAAATCTTGTATTGCAAAAGTAAGAACCAATTATGACATGATAAAAAGAGGAGCATTTGTCTCCTCACCTATAACTTTTGAATCATCAGCAATAGAAATATCTGCACAGGCACAGAGTGGAAAAATATATAAGATCCATTCACAAATGGAAATAGCAGGAGCTGGAGATAGATTATGTGTTCTGTTTAAGAATCAATTAGCTCCAAAGGCTGGCACGGTCGTTTATTTTTACGATGTAAAAGACCCTCTTACTGGTAATGAGATAAAACCTTATCTTGTTGCAAAAGGAAAACTTATTTATTCTTACAGCTCATATGGTACCGCTCTGATAATGTCTGCCAACAGACCTATAACAAAGGATCTGGCTGTTACGACGAGGTTCTAGCCTGTGTATGTCTTTTTAAGACGCGCTTCTTTGATTATATTCCCCTTACTTTTTATTGCGGGTGTTTTGATTCTTTTTGTACATTTCTTGCCGGAAAAACGAGGACAAAAGCAGATAATCAAGACTGATATTTCTACTGAACAAAAAATAACAGAAAATAAAATAGTTGCAAACATAAGCGATGCAAAAGAAAAAGAACCAATTAATAAAAAGGTAATTACTGACTCATATCCAACGATTGTTGTAGATCCTACTCACGGTGGAGATGATCTTGGGAATGTTGGCGTTAATAGCGTAGTTGAATCCCATATTAATCTTCAGGTGGCTTTTAAGCTTGCTAGAGCTTTAAGAATGAAGGGTATTAAGGTATTTCTAACTAGGATGGATGATTATAATGTAGCGCTTGATAAAAAATTTAAGGATGCAGAAAAGCATGATCCAATACTGTTTCTCTCTATAAATTGTGCGTATAGTGATAAAAAAGGACTTAGGGGTGCTGAAATTTATGGGTTTACTCCAGAGGCTGTTAATACAGAATTAGAAACTAATAGTAATAAATCCTATGAGTTTTATGAGGGTGTTTATGTTCCTAAAACACAAGAAGCTATGTTGTTGGAAAATAAAGTTTCATCATCAATAAAAAAGGAACTTGATCTACCTTATAAATCCAGACTGGAAAGAAGGTTCTTAAAAGTTTTGGCTCTTTCTGCAGGTCTGCCCACAATTGCTGTTTTTGTGGGCTATATATCCAATAACGACGATGCTAAATTCTTATCATCAGAGAAACAAATAGATGAATGGACGGAAAAGCTGGCTAAAGCAATAGAGTCGGGTATAACAAAAAAAGAGATTCTTTAAGGTTGCATCTTGACTAAATATTTATTGGAATATATCTAGTTGTTAATTCTTTTGCCCGGATGGCGGAATGGTAGACGCAAGGGACTTAAAATCCCTCGGTTCTTATGAGCTGTGTGAGTTCGAGTCTCACTCCGGGCACCAAGAGTTTATAGACGCAAAATAAAGGGAAAAACTTAACAGGTCCTCAGAGGCGAAAAAACTTCTGAGGACTTTTTTATTGTTGCTGTTGTTTATTGAACTGTTTCTAGGTGTTCATAAGCACCTAGGTCAATAATTCCGGCTGCTCCTGTTGTTTTGTCTAATTTACGACCAGTTAGCTCTGTAATATCAAAAATCTCTGAGTTTAAAGCGTTGTTACCAGCATCAAGACACATTGATGTGTTCAGTAATTGATAGTTGCCGTTTTGATTAGGTGTATTTAAAGTCGTAGGTGGTAAAGGATCAATAAAATTTGGGTTACCTGCCAACCCGTTGTTATTAGTAAAACTACCTGTTCCTTCTAATCTTATTTGACTCTCATCGATCAGACTATAATTAAAAACAGCTGAAGCTCCAGTTAATATTGATCCACAATTACTACCAGTACTTCCCACATTATTATTTATAATAGAATTATTAAAAGTTACAGCTCCTGCTAAAATCCTAAAGCCACCTCCATAATTTGCAGCAGCTAAATTACCAGCAACAGTTAAGTTAGTAAATGTTGGATTTCCACCATTTACATAAATGCCACCACCGTTACTTTCTGCTCTATTACCACTGAGTAAACAGTTTGTGTATTTAGGGGTATTAGTAGATCCTCTTGAATAAATAGCACCACCTTGAGATAATGCAGAGTTATTTTTAAATGTACAATCTTTTACAATTGCATCAAGTACGTCTATAAATATTCCACCAGCAAATGTTGATTGATTACCAATAAAGCTACAATTTGTTATAGTTAGTCCAGAGTTTGCTTTGCTAACATCTGTAGTTTTAGCGAATATACCTGAACCGTATCTTCCAGTGTTATTTGTAAAGGTACAGTTTGTTATTTCAGCATGTCCTGGGTCTAATCTAAAATAAACAGTGCCTCCATTATCACTACCTGACGCCATCGTAGTTACATCATTACTATTAAAGCTAGAGTTGCTTACTACTGCTTTATCCTGAGGTATATTATAACCACCTTCGACAAAAATAGCAGAACCACCGTAAGAGGCTCCAACGACGGTGTTGTCTGTAAAAGTGCAGTTGTCAACACTTAGATAAGATCTATAACTCCAAATGGCACCACCCTTTGCGACAGTTGAGTTATTTTCGAACGTACAGTTTATTAGATTTACTCCATTATATTTTTCGTTTGATGGATTTCTTCCTTGATTATAAATAGCACCCCCACCATTGGTAGAGGTGTTATTAATGAATTTACTGTTTCTTACTGTTACGTAGCTTCCAGTAGATCTGCCAGGAGTATCATTAGTTGATGTATTTAACATTGCTCCGCCAGAATTATGATCACCGGTTCCATTAGCGTTTCCACCACTAATAGTGAATCCATCTAAAATTGCAGTTGGTAGTAACGCTAAATTATTCCCATGATTAAAAACGTGGTAACTAACATTATTACCGGACAATATTGTTTGGTTTGATGTTATATTTCTTTGGATTAATGCAGTTTCTGTTGCATTAAATCCCCCGTAAATTTCTACTCCATTCTTCATTTGAAACGCTTTATATTGGTCTCCTGTACCACCAACTTCTTGTG
>JBAXWW010000169.1:0-3717 GCA_037128215.1 bacterium
TACAACGGTTCATGTCGCGATGTTTGATCCTACACAGGATCGATGTCTAAGTGAAATGTGTTTTTTTACTAACCTAAAAGTAGTTCCTTATGGCGCATTAGCTAGTGATATAACAAAGGCTCTCAATAAATATTATGGTTTGTCTTTGCCTGAGATACTTAGATACGGAAAAGAGGCTATAGACCCAACATACAAAGGGCCTCAGATACCTGTACTTAAGCCAGAGCCTGTTGTTGTAAGCACAAGTAAATTACCTCCGCTCCCAAAAATGCCAGTTAAACCAGTAATACCGACTGTACCTTTTGTAGAAAAAATGACATTACCTCCTCTACCGCCACTACATGGTAAAGCCATAAAAAGAGAAGACATAAAGGAGAGTGTTAGTTCTGTTCAGACAGCTTCTAAATCTGTGCTAGAAGAGATAAAAAGACCAGTAGAAAAACAAAAACCTACCAATGTAGTAAATGAAAAAATAAAAAGAATGCAGGATAATTTTGATAAATTATCAGATATGGTTTCAGCAGAGGAAGAGCCATCATTAATGGTTGATTACGATGATGAGGCTCCAGAGTTTAATGATGTGTCTGCAGGAGCATATGTCCAACAAATTAGATATATTGCTATAGAGCAGGGTAGAAACAAAGATGCTGTGCTAAATGCAACAATGGCTGAGATAAAAAAGATATCTTCCAGAAGTGTTATAATGTTTATTAAATATGATGATATTGTCCCTATTGTCGGTGCAGGTAATGGCATTATTGATAATATAAACAATTTAAAATTATCTTTATCTGAATCGAGTATATTTAGTACTGTCTACTCCACAAAGAGAGAATACTATGGACCTATGCCAAAAGGTCTTGTGTCAGATAGATTTTTAGATCACTTTGGTCATCACATGCCAGAATCTATAGCGATAGTGCCATCTATGATAGATGATGAAGTCTTTTGTTTAATATATGCAGAAGATACAGATGAGACGTTGGAATTAAAGAAAATTGCAGATTCTATGTCTAATGCATTCAATAGGCTTTTGGGCAATGTCTAGTTAATGAAGATATCTTTTCATACGTTTGGCTGTAAGACTAATTTATATGATTCAAATAAGATTGCGTCTTCTTTTTTAGAAAATGCCTTTTTTGAAATATTTGAGGGAGAATTAAATGCTGATGTGCATGTCGTTAATACTTGCACTGTAACTTCTTCAGCAGATGCTCAAGCAAGAAACCTAATTAGAAAAATAGATAAAAACAGTAAAAATGCCTTAGTCCTTATAATTGGATGCTCCGTTAGAGCTAATATAAATACTTATGCAGAAATTTTTTCTGATTTAAAAAACAACAATAATCGTTTTTTAGTAATGGACAATCTTAAAGACGATGTCATTGTATGTTTAGAGAAAGAATTATCAAAAAAAATATCAGATAAAAATATTATAATACCTGCTTTTAGGACCAGAGCTTTTATAAAAATTAGTGATGGATGTAATAATTTTTGTTCTTATTGTATTGTTCCATTTGTAAGAGGTAGAGAAAAAAGTAGACCGATACTGGACATTGTTGAAGAGATAAAAGTCATGGAAGCAAAGGATATAAAAGAAATTGTTATTACTGGAATAAGTATTGGTGATTACTCTTTTGGTTTGGAAGCGTTACTAAAGGAACTCCTAATCTCAACAAAAGATGTTAGATTTAGGATATCGAGCCTTCGACCTTCAAAGATATCAGATGAATTGATAGAGCTCATGAAAGACAAGAGGATTTGTCCTCATCTTCATGTTTCTCTGCAGAGTGCTTCAAACAAAGTCTTGGGTCTTATGAATAGATATGATTATACGTCAGAGTTATTCTTAGAGAGAATAATGTCTTTTTATCATAGACTTGAATCTAGGAATCCTTTTATATCCGCCGATATTATAACTGGTTTTCCAGGTGAGGGAGAACAAGAGTTTCTGGAGACTATGAAAATCCTTAATAATATTCCAATCAATAAATTACATGTGTTTGAGTTTAGTCCTAGACCTGGCACAAAGGCCTTCGAATTTAAAAGAGAAAAAGCCGAACAGGTTCATAAAAAGAGAGATACTTTATTAGCATTTTCGCAAACAAGGTACATCGAATCCATAAATAATATGATTGGTAAAACTACAGAGATACTTTGGGAAAGAGAAAATATAGGGCATACAGAAAATTACTATCAGGTTGAAGGAACAGGTGCTCCAAACACATTAGAAATTGCTAAGATAAGATCGGTTAATTTAGATAAACAAACACTTCTACTCTAGTTTTATTCCGACTCTTCAGCCTCTATTAATTTTTCTTCATCAAATTCATATTTTTGGCTTATTCTAAGCACACTATATAGTACACGTCTCATGTGGTAGTTGATTCTTTGCATGTTGTATATTATGTCGACAAGAAGAATCCCGTTCTCTGCAGATATTTCTCCCTTTATGATCCTTTGGTTAACTTCTATAGTGTAGTTTTTGTACATTTCTTTTTCTTCTTTTTTACAGGCAAGTGTTTTTGTGGCAAGATCTGGGTCTATATCTTTTAGAGACTGATAGACAGAATCAAACTGATCTGTTAGATGCCCTTTTATTTTATTAACAGTTTCTATAGAATACGGATCAAGGTTAAGCTTTTGCATTTTTGCATAACTAGTAATATCTACGATATTCTCTATGTGATCTCCCATCCTCTCAAAGTCATTCATCACTTCTCTATAAGAATTTAATACCAAAGCTTGATATCCTGACAACTCAGCCTTTGAGACTTCCATAACAAAGGAGAACATATGTAACTGCAAATGATCTAGGTCCTTTTCATGTTTGTAGACCATTTTAACGTTATTGAAGTTGCTATTAGTAAAACCATCACAGGAAGAATCTAGCATCTTGTGCGTTAGTTCTCCCATTTTTAACAAGGCCTTTTTTATAGAATCTATAGCGATAGATGGTGTTTCTAATAAGCGGATATCAAAGAAATTATGATGTATGTTTTCATCTTCTTTTACTGGTATTATAACCCTGAGCAATTTTATAAATGGACGAGTCAGAGGCAGACAAATAAGTGCTGTTATTATACTAGAAGCTGTATGTGCATTAGCTATTTGCCTTGTAAGATCTAATGAGCTCATTTTAATAAGTTCAATAAAATATGGCATAAAGATCAGTACTAGTCCTGTCTCCATTAGATTAAACATGAAGTGTGCCATAGCTGCTCTTTTTGCATCTCTATTCGCCTCTATGCTAGCTAAAAAGGTCGTTACACAAGTTCCTATTTTTGCACCTAATATTAATGGTATAGCCGTCCTTAGGTCGTGTATAACTCCAGTAGCTGAGAGCGCTATGACTATGGCAAGCGTTGCACCACTTGAATGTATTAAAGCAGCAATTGTTGCACTAATGATTAAGCCTAATAATAGTCCACTTATGCCGCTATCACTTACTGTAGATAGAAAACTTTGGAACACACCTGAATTCTGCAATGGAGCTACAGAATCTTTCATTATTATTATACCTAGAAAAATTATTCCAAAGCCAAGTATTATGTCTCCAAGTGTTTTTAGACTCTTTTTCTCTGAGAAAAGTTTTAGGACAACACCAATTCCTATTGCTGGCAGGACGTAGTGATCCACATGAAAAGTTATTATCTGCACAGTTATGGTTGTACCTATGTTGGCACCAAAAATTATACCGATACTGTTTGCTAGATT
>JBAXWW010000170.1:0-3712 GCA_037128215.1 bacterium
GTCATGATATCTGCTTCAGATACTATTAATGATTTTATGGAATGATCATTTTGAGAAATGTTTTGTAAATCTTCTAAATGACATTTTGTATTATCGGAACAATTTAATATACTTTGGTCGACTACTAAACTAACAGCTCTTACAGCTGTATCTGTTGAGGCATTGTCATCTACAGCGGTACCTCTTCTCTTTTGATAAGAGCTAAAAGCATCCTCAGCACAGTTCTGAATAAAAAGGATACAGCTAATAAATAGTAATAAACGTGTTTTCATTTATCCCCCTTTATAGCGCATTAAGCACTTTGTAGAAGAGGGATAGGCAAAACTCTATCCTATTCGTAATATAGGGATTCCTCGTTGTGTTTGTACAATAATTTTAGAATTTGTTCATTATTAGGACTTAGTAGCAACCATTGTAATATGGTGATTTACCATAGGCTATCATAAATTCGCCGATTGGATTTGTATCAATAAGACCAGCTGTAAGCATTATAAAATTAGGTTTCATAAGGCTGTGACTTGCATCATAAGTAGGGCTTGTTGTTGCATGAATTACTAAACTATTGACAGTATACACACCACTTGAGAAATCAGAACTTGTAACTCCTTCTTGTCCGACTATATTAACTGAACCAAGCGTGCTGCATACTCCTTGTGTTCTTATACCACCAGTTACAGATGTAATATTTTCTCTGCATGCGACAAATCTTAATGTATATTCTGAAAAATTATTTATAAAGGCTAAAGGAAATCCTCCATCTGGTGCCTGAATACTTATTTCCATTTCTCCAGTACCCTTATCTATAGCGACTAATTTAGCAAATTTTTTATTAGCATACTGTGCAGAGGTTCCAACACTTAATCCATAAGGTATTACCATCTCTGAAGTAAATCCTGTGCAATCTACAGTTGCTGTTGTCTGCGATGATATGGAACTGCTGGATGTGCTATGACTGGAACAGGCATAAAAAAGCGAGCCTGTTAGTGAGCAAAGCGCTAGTATCTGAATTTTTTTTATTATCATTTAAAACCCTGGTCGATCTGGCGCTGTTCTTCCATTGGCGTCATAGAAGATCCTACGCATGTGCCGCACTCATCATAAAGTTTTATATATTTAAGTGGTAGATATTGAGTTACATCCAATCTTCCAACCAAGGTCCCTGTTGTTCCGTTAGGACAAGTAGTTCCAGTTCTTCCTGTAACATAGAAAGCTGTGGATTGATCTGCGACTGGAAGTTCATGAGCAGAAAGGTCCATTCCCTCTCCAGCTGTTACGGCTGGTGTATTTGACGCATAAAAAGTAATTGTTTTATTAGCTAATACCGTACTTGGAACTGTTCCACCATTTGATGCGGGTACGACCACACAAACCAAGACAGTATTGGAATCTTGCATAACTAAATTGTAAACTATTGGTATAACTTTTCCAGCTAGCGTCGTATCATCGGGATTACCGTAGCATCCTAACTTGTTATTATCAGATATAAAGTATGCAAATAGTTTTGTCTGTGTTCCATTAGAGCCTGAGGTGGTAGGGTCATTTAACCCAAGACATCCAGACAAAAAGAGTATTATTGAGACTGTAGCCATCGCTTGTGTTGTTTTTTTACTCATGCTCGTGTTCTCCTGTGTATACATATCGGAATATATACTTGTATTATACAATAAATACACCAAAAGTCAAGAATTTTTATGTGTTTTTGTGCATAAGCCCTTATTTCGCTTAATATTTGTGTTTACAATTCAAAAAGAACTGTGTTAAAAAGTTGCCTGCTTTTGGTAGCTCGACTTTGGGGCATTAGCTCAGTTTGGTAGAGCGCTTCGCTGGCAGCGAAGAGGCCAACGGTTCAAGTCCGTTATGCTCCACCAAATATTTGGTTGAGTAACTATTTTAATTTAGAGGGTGAATATTATGTATGCAATTGTAAGAACAGGTGGAAAACAGTACAAGGTAAAACCAGGTGATAAATTCACAGTGGAAAAACTAGCAGGGGAAAAGGGAAGCAAAATAGGACTGGAAGATGTGCTTCTTATCTCTGAAGAGAGCGAATCATCTGAGCCAATGATAGGAAAACCAACTATAAGTGGAGCAAAGGTTGATTGTGAAGTTATTTCTCAAGCTAAATCAAAAAAAGTTCTAGTCTTTAAGTTCAAAAAAAGAAAAAGATACTCTAGAAAGAAAGGACATAGACAAGAACTTACAATGTTGAAAGTTAATAATATCTCCTGTGGTGATAAAAACTGGACAATGGAGGAAAGTAAATAATGGCTCATAAAAAAGCAGGCGGAAGTTCAAGAAATGGAAGAGATTCTTCTGGCCAAAGATTAGGTATAAAAAAATATAGTGATACACTTGTAAAAGCAGGAAACATCCTTGTTCGTCAAAGAGGAACTAAAGTTGAGGCTGGTAAGAACGTTGGTGTAGGAAAAGACCACACTCTTTTTGCTTTAATAGATGGCGTTACAAGTTACAAGATAGTTGGTAAGAATAGAAAATCAACAGTTTCTGTTCTACCTGTTGTAAACGTATCTGCTGCAAACTAGATATATTAATTTACGATATATAAGGGGATGGCTCAGTAATGACCATCCCCTTTGTTTTATAAAAGTATTTTAGGGGACAAATGAAGTTTATTGATGAAGCAATCATATATATAAAGGCTGGTGACGGAGGTCGTGGTCGAATAAGCTTTTTTCCAAAGCAGGGAGGACCAGACGGTGGCGATGGTGGTAAAGGCGGAAGCATAATATTTAAGGCATCTACCAGTAAAAATACTTTAATAGATTTTAAATACCAGACAAAATATGTTGCAAGTAATGGAGATGCTGGTGGCCCTAATAATAGAACTGGTGCTGACGCAAGTGACCTTATCATAGTTGTTCCAGCAGGTACCATAATCAAAGACAGGGATACAAAAAAAATAATAGCAGACCTTGATAAGATGGAAAAAGAACTTGTTATTCTTGAAGGCGGAAAAGGCGGAAAAGGAAATACATTCTTTTGTACATCCTCAAGGCAGGCCCCAGATTATGCTCAACCTGGAATTAAGGGTGAAAGCCTATGGGTCAATATAGAACTTAAATTATTGGCTGATGTTGGGATCGTAGGGCTTCCTAATGCTGGCAAATCAACACTAATTTCTAGAGTTAGTGCTGCTAGGCCAAAAATAGCAGACTATCCGTTTACAACACTTACGCCTAATCTTGGTGTAGTAAAATATGGTGATGATGATTTTGTTATGGCGGATGTTCCAGGTCTTATAGAAGGAGCTCACCTTGGTACAGGACTTGGTATTAGATTCCTAAAACATATAGAACGAACTAAAGTACTGGTTCATATGGTTGACGTTTCTGTTGCCATAAAAGATCCAATAGCAGACATACAGGTCATAAATAATGAGCTTACAAAATTCTCTAAAGAAATAATGAATAAACCAATGTTGTATGTCCTCAATAAAATAGATTCTGCAACTGAAGAGACAATAAATTCTGTACAAAAATATCTTGATGACAGAAAACAAGACTATGTCTCAGCTTCTGCTGTTACTGGCAAGGGCTTGGACCTTGTCTTAAAAAAGATACATGGAATACTAAAAGCCCATCGCGCGTAATACTAATTTATATTCAAAATTTAAATCTAAACTTCTATATAAGCCGACGCTTAGTCGGTTTATTCAGTCCTTATAATCTAATAATTTACTAATATTATGGGT
>JBAXWW010000171.1:0-3681 GCA_037128215.1 bacterium
ACATAGTGATATGAATTGGAAAAATCCAAATTATGATCAGATCTTATGAAATCCATCCAAGTGCTTACCTGTGGCAAGGACTCTTTACCAAGTATTTCCTTTATACCCTTTCTAGCTTTGGCAGACAGCCTTTCTTCGGCTATTTTTGCTATAATTCGGTGCCCTTTTTCAGACCAAGAAAAAGATTTACAGGGAATAATGAAGCATAAAAGGAGTGTTAGTATCAAAAAATTGGAGGGTTTTATCATTTTTAATGCAACCTCTAAATACTTGTAATATCCTTCCTTGGAAAAGAAAATAGTTTTTTGGAGTAAAGGCAATATGGAATACAAAAAAGTCGTTCTAAAAAAAGACAGAGAAGATCCTATAAAAAACAAACATCACTGGATATTTTCCGGTGCTATAGCAAAAATACCATCCTTCAATGATGGAGAAATAATGGCTGTAGAAAGTCATTATGGAGAATTTCTTGGACACGGATACTTTAACAGCAAGACAGATATAGCTGGCAGGATGCTTAATTTTGACAATACAGATCCGTTGATCTCGATACGAAATAATATAAAAGCTTGTATAGAGCTCAGAAAATTCTATTTCCGTGGTCATCAGGATATTACCGCACACAGACTTATAAATGGTGAAGGAGAAGCTCTTCCTGGTCTTACAGTGGATAGGTATGACGATGTACTAGTCTTACAAAGTGCAACAGCTGGTATGGATGCTCTTAAGCCTAAAGTAGTAGAAATGTTGTTAGAGCTTTATGATCACCCAATTTCTTGTATCTATGAAAGATCAAGTATGCCGTCTAGAACAAGAGAAGGTTTGCTTCCAATAGAAGGGTTTATATACGGAGAAAAAAGAGACTCAGTTATAGCTGTTGAACACGGCATTAAATATAACGTTGATTTTATTAATGGACAGAAAACAGGTCTTTTCCTTGATATGGAAGAGAACAAAAAGCTAATAATGGAAAACTCACTCGATAGGACCGTACTAAACTGTTTCTCTTATGTCGGAGGTTTTTCTCTTTCTGCGTTAAAAGGTGGAGCAAAAAAAATAACATCAGTTGATATATCAGAATCTGCTATTAAAAAGTCTAAAGAGAACTTTGTGTTAAATGGACATGATATATCAAAACATGATTTTGTGGTGGCAGATGCTTTTGATTTTTTAAGAGATGAGCCTCTAAATTATGACCTTATTATTTTAGATCCACCATCTTTTGCTAAAAAAAGGGAAGAGGTTGAAAGTGCCAAAAGAGGTTACCACGAAATAAACAAAACAACTCTGTCAAAAATGCCTAAGGATAGTTTTTTACTTACATGTTCTTGTTCTTATCATGTGGATGAATTAACTTTTGAAAGGATCATAGCTAAGGCTGCTAAAGATGCAAAAAGAGAAATAAGGTTAATAAGCAAACACAGGCTAGCACATGATCACCCAATAAACATATATCATCCTGAATTCAATTATTTGAAGAGTCTTTTTATATACGTTGTTTAACTAGAGGCCTTTAATGATCTTTATAATTGTTTCTATCGCTGCCATTGCTGGTCTCTTATTTGGTTTTCTTCTAGCTAAACAAACGACGTCTGCTAAATATCAGCAAAAAATATCAGACCTAGAAAAAACATCTGCTATAGCTGAAGCAACAAAGCTGTACCTAGACGATCAACTAAAAGAACAAAGAATAAATTCTGAAGAATTAAAAAAACAGATGAAGTTAGAGTTTGAGAATATAGGATCAAAAATACTATCTGATAATTCAGAAAAATTCAGAACAGATTCAGAAAACAAAATAAAAACATTACTAGACCCATTAAAAGACAACATAGAATCATTCCGTAAAAAAGTAGAAGACACTTATAACTCTGAATCTAGAGAACGTTTTGCACTCAAAAGTGAAATAAACAGGATAGTAGAAGAAAGTAAAAAAATGTCTATAGAGACTGATAACTTAACCAAAGCTTTAAGAGGAGATCAAAAGGCACAGGGCACATGGGGAGAGATAACACTAGAAAGACTTCTTGAATCTTCAGGTTTACGAAAAGGAGAAGAATATACTATTCAGGGTGTAGGTTTAGGTTTGAAGGATGGAGAAGGAAAGATCCAAAAACCAGATGTCATAATAAATCTTCCAGAGAATAAGCACCTTATCATAGACAGCAAGGTCTCAATAAAACATTACGAAATGATGACAGATGAAAAGAACGAAGTAGAAAGGGATAATCTGATTAAAGAATTCGTTAATAGACTTTATTCTCATGTAGATGATCTAAGTAAAAAAGCATACCAAAGCTTAGATAAACTTGGCACACCTGATTTCGTTTTTCTTTTTATGCCACTAGAGGGTGCTTTTTCTCTGGCAGTACAAAAAGATAAAGACCTGTTTCAATATGCATGGAAAAAAAATATTGTTATAGTTTGTCCATCAACTCTGTTAGCAACGCTAAGAACTGTCGCTTCTATATGGAGAATAGAGAATCAAAACAAAAACGCCATAAAGATAGCAGATGAAAGTGGAAAACTTTACGACAAGTTTGTGGGACTTTACGAGGACCTAGAGAGCATAGGAAGTATACTAACAAAGGCACAAAGTACTCATGAAGAAGCCATGAATAAGTTAAAAACTGGCAGGGGTAATTTAATATCAAGAGTTAACAATATTAGAAAACTTGGTGCAAAGACAGAAAAAGCATTACCATTAAGTTCAATAAGTGATGACGAAATAGAGGATACTCAGTAATTAAAATCTAGGATTCAAACCTTTTTATAAGCTCCAGATTCTTATCCCTAACTCTCATTATTTCTTTAGCCTGAAAGACCCATCTATCCCTTTCTATCCTTCCAGGAAAATATTTAATAAGTTCTGTTGCTCTTGAGATATCGTCATTTGTAAAGTTAGCTATCTGCCTAAGAGTATACACACCTATCTTATGTAATTTCTTTTCTATAAAAGGTCCTATCCCTCTAAGTTGCTTTAAGTCTTCTTTTTCTGACTCCTCGACAACACCAATACTATCTAACAACAATTGTTTCTTTCTCTCGAACTCTTCTTCCTTTATCTCTAGCTTTTTATGTTCTGTCTTTACAACCCTATATGCTTCTGCCTTTATTGTCTCATTCTCTTCCTTCAATATCTGGTTATTTAGCATAGCTATATCTAGATCATGAGCAACTTTTTCATTATCTATTCTTAGCTTATCAATTGTATTTTTGAGTTCCTTTAGATCTGATGAATCTTTTTGTTTCTCTACATGAAAACTATTTTTACTTCTCTTGTCTTGATCCCTCATATATTCGTTATCTTCTTTTAGCCTTTGAACATTCTTTTTAAGTTCTATGACTTCATCTCCCAATTTTTCATTTATAATATTAAGTTTTTTTATCTCTTCTTTATAATTGGAAGAAACTGCCAGTGGTTTCTGTATTTCTGTACTAAGTTGCGCTTTTAGTTTTTCATTCTCACTTTTAAGTAATTTATATTCAACCATTAATTTATTGTTATCATCGACAAGAGCTTTGTAACTAAAAGAAACCTTCTCTTTTTCGCTCTTTAATTTTTTGGCTTCTTCCTGATTTAAAATAACATCAGAATTAAGTTTATTAATTTTGTTCTTTAAAAGTGATTTTCCTATTTTGTGATATAACCAAGCTGTAGTAAATCCTATCAAAAATGAT
>JBAXWW010000172.1:0-3609 GCA_037128215.1 bacterium
ATTGATATCATTAAAAAAGAAGACATACAAATCATGTCAACTTCTGTTGATAATAACTTGTTTAGAAAGCTATTTTCTGATAGTGTTCAGTTTATCACAGTGAGGGAAGGGAGAGTTGTAAATGACGGATAATGTTCAAGAGAATTATGGCGCGCAAAGTATTAAAATCTTAGATGGATTAGAAGCTGTAAGAAAAAGACCAGGAATGTATATAGGAGACACAGCACAACGTGGTCTCCATCATCTGGTTTTTGAGTTGGTAGACAATAGTGTTGATGAACACTTAGCTGGTTATTGCAAGAACATAAATGTCACCATACATGCTGATGACAGCGTAACAGTAGAGGACGACGGAAGAGGTATTCCTGTCCAAATGCATGAAGAATCAGGCATTTCTGCGGCAGAAGTTGTTTTAACAAAACTTCATGCAGGCGGAAAGTTTGATTCATCCAGTTATAAAGTGTCAGGCGGCTTGCACGGTGTAGGTTTAAGTTGTGTTAACGCATTGGCTGAAGTTTTAAAATTAGAAATAAAGAGAGAAGGACATTTATATTCTCAGACTTATAGAAAGGGATTTCCTGATGCCCCTCTTGCTGAAGTAGGTGTTAGCGATAAAACAGGTACAAAAGTTACCTTTAGACCTGACTCAACGATCTTTGAAGTATTAGAGTTTTCAGTCGATATTCTATCGAAAAGACTAAGAGAGATGGCTTTTCTTAACAAGGGATTAACAATAAATTTCCTGGATGAAAAAGAAGACAAGCTGGTTACTTATCACTATGAAGGCGGAATAGTAAGTTTCATCGACTATATAAATCAAAACAAAAAAGTAGCTCACGATAAAATTATTTATATAATATCACAGAAAGGTGAAGTTATTGTTGAAGTAGCTATGCAGTGGAATGACACATACCAGGAAAATATTTTTTCATTCTGTAATAATATAAATACAATAGAGGGTGGAACTCACTTATCAGGATTAAAAGCGGCCCTTACCAGAACAATAAACCTTTATGCCGCAAAGAGCAATATGCTTACTGGCCTAAAAGAAAGTTTACTTGGAGAGGATATTAGAGAAGGTTTGGCAGCAATAGTAAGCGTAAAAGTTCCTCAGCCTCAATTTGAAGGTCAGACAAAAACAAAACTAGGCAATTCAGATATAAAAGGAATAGTAGAGACAGTTGTTAATGAATATTTATTGCAGTTCTTTGAAGAGAATCCTAGTGCGGCAAAATTAATATGTTCTAAATCAGTAGACGGAGCTAGAGCAAGAATTGCAGCAAGAAAAGCAAAAGAATTAACAAGAAGAAAAGGTCCTTTGGATTTTTCTGGTCTTCCAGGAAAGATGGCTGACTGCCAATCATCTGTAGCAGAAGAATGCGAGTTGTTTTTGGTAGAAGGAGATTCTGCAGGAGGCTCTGCAAAGCAGGGTAGGGATAGAAGAATACAAGCAGTATTACCGCTTAAAGGTAAAATTCTTAACGTAGAAAAAGCAAGATATGACAAGATGCTTGCTTCAGACGAAATAAAATATTTAATAACAGCAATAGGTGCAGGTATAGGTGAAGAAGACTTTGATAAACTTAAACTTAGATACCATAAAATAATTATAATGACAGACGCAGACGTTGACGGATCACACATCAGGACACTGTTGCTTACTTTCTTTTATAGACAGATGAGACAACTAATAGATTGTGGTCATCTTTATATAGCTCAGCCTCCATTGTTTAGAATCAAAAAGGGCAGCAAGCATTGGTATCTAAAGGATGAGTCTGATCTTACTAACATGCTTTTTGATTCTTCCTGTGAGTCAATAAAAGCTATTGTCTCCAGCGAAGGTTCATACAGTACTGACATAAAAGGTCTTGTAAAAAATATTATGAAATTTAATAGGATACTTCATGTTTTTACAAGGAAGAAGAGAGATATAGATGTTATTAGACACACAATTACAAAATGGGGCAACGATGTTTCTTGGTTAAAGAATGAACCTGGTATTACGGAATATTTTGATTATTTGATAGCTCATACAAAAACGTCACACCCAGAAATAGAAGAGTCAAGTTATACAAAGGAACTAGATCCTTCAAGTGGTTTCTGGAAAGTTAATTTTATAACAAGAAGAAAAGATGAAAGACCTGTTACGACAACAATTTCTCCAGAGATGTATGCTTTAACTGAATATGAAGAATTATGTGTGCTTGGAGAGAGTGTTAGAAAGTTAGGCGTTTTACCTTATAAGCTAGACGTCGTGAACCAGGGAATCGTTGAATTCATGTCTTTAGATGAATTGATAAATTTTGTAATGGAAGAAGGCAAGAAAGGTTTTACTATTCAAAGGTACAAAGGTCTTGGAGAAATGAACCCAGAACAACTTTGGGAAACAACCATGGAGCCTGAGAAGAGAAGTCTTCTACAGGTAAACGTACAAGATGCAGTCGAAGCAGACAGAATCTTTACGATACTAATGGGAGATGTCGTTGAGCCTAGAAGGGAATTTATAGAGCAGAACGCTTTAAAAGTAAGAAATCTAGATATATAAAAAGCGAGGAGAAATTTTTAATATTATGGAACTAAACCGTAGCAATATAATTAGCAGCGTTATTAACATAGAAGAAGAGATGAAGGGAGCGTACCTTGATTATGCGATGAGTGTAATAGTAGGGCGTGCTCTTCCTGATTTTAGAGATGGGTTAAAGCCTGTTCACAGACGAGCTCTTTTTGCTATGCACGAGCTGAATAATTATCACGATAAAGCATATAAAAAATCAGCAAGAGTCGTAGGTGATGTTATAGGTAAATACCATCCACATGGTGATGTAGCTGTGTATGATACTCTAGTAAGAATGGCGCAAGAATTCTCTATGCGTTATATGTTGGTAGATGGACAAGGCAACTTTGGTTCTATCGATGGTGATTCACCGGCGGCTATGCGTTATACAGAAATAAGATTAGCTAAGATAGCTGATGAATTCCTTGCTGATCTTGAAAAAGAAACAGTAGATTTTGGACCAAATTACGATGGTACATTAATGGAACCTTTGCTGCTTCCAACTTCAATACCAAACTACATCGTTAATGGATCAAATGGTATAGCTGTTGGTATGGCAACAAGTGTTCCTCCTCATAATTTATCTGAGATAATTAAAGGGTTGCTTGCTGTAATAGAGAACCAGGACATAACAGTGTCTGAACTTTTAGAATTAATACCAGGTCCAGATTTTCCAACTAGAGGTATTATCTATGGTAGAGAAGGAATTGTTTCTGCCTATACGACAGGTAGAGGAATAATAAGAATAAGAGCAAGGGCAGAGATTGAACAAGATAAAAAAGGTAACGACAAAATTGTGGTTACAGAAATACCGTATCAGGTTAACAAAGCGAAGCTTATAGAAAGGATAGCAGAACTTGTAAGAGATAAAAAAATAGAGGGTGTCTCAGACCTAAGAGACGAATCATCAAGAGACGGCATTCGTGTTGTTATAGACATGAAGAAAGGTTTTCAAGGCAATGTTGTTCTAAACCAACTCTACAAATTTACAGCTATGTCGTCTACTTTTGGTATAATAATGCTTGGTATAGAGAACAATCAACCAAAAGTACTTA
>JBAXWW010000173.1:0-3590 GCA_037128215.1 bacterium
ATAGGAGTTTTCACGTGAAAATATGTCTCTGACTGTAATACTCTTAACCTCTATGAAATGTAGGACATTAGACTTTTTTGCAACAATATCCAACTCTCCCCACTTCCTTGTATAATTACGTTCAATTATATTAAATCCTTTATTTATCAAGTAATTTACAGCTTCTTGCTCCCCTATTTCCCCTGTCTGTTGGGTTTTTGATGTAAATATTTTCATGTGAAAACAAATATTGAAAGTTACACGTGAAACGTTATGATAATCTGATATAAAAAAGCCATAATAAATTCTAGTCTTTTTAATATATGACTATATTGAGCCAAATATATATTATTTTACACTCTCAAACATAACACTCCCAAGACACTATTATACATTAAAAGGTCGTCCTTTATACACATATCCCCATAGTTATCCACAGTTTTTCGCATTTTATGGCTAAAAATGGGGTAAAACCTCTATATTAATGATAGATAAAGGGCAACTCTTCATTTTAAAATTATGAAAGAATCGGTTAGTGATAATATGAGTATGTTTTTCTGTTTTGGTCACAAGTCATTTTTCTGTCGTCACAGAAAAATGCTCGCGACCCCGCCTCGTAATTTTTCTAGCAAGAAAAATTATACTCCGGCTCACAAAACTAAAAATCTCCCTTTCGGGAGATTTTTAGTTTTGTGCGGCCAGGGAGAATCGAACTCCCATCCCGTCCTTGGCAAGGACGTGTCCTACCACTAAACGATGGCCGCAAAAGTAACGTAAGAAAGTATAACAGATTGTTTGGAGAATTCAATGGGGAAGGATTCTCCTTTGTGGTCACACATAATTTTCTGCTGAAAATTTGCGCGACCCCGCCTCGCGCCGTCGCGCTGCGGCTTGCACAAACGAAAAAGCGCATACGGATGCGCTTTTTAGAATTCCCGTTTGTGCACCCACCAGGACTCGAACCTGGAACGACGGTTCCGAAGACCGTTGTGATATCCATTTCACCATGAGTGCAGTGGCACTACTATAGTACAAACGTGGCTAAAAATCAAAGTTTATACTACAATACATTCTAATGAAGACCCCAAGAAATATTGATTTTTACATACCTGAAGTCGTTAAAACCGCTGTTTTTAGCCTTAAAACAGCTGGCTACGAGGCTTATATAGTGGGTGGGTGTGTACGTGACATTCTCATTGGAAGAAAGCCAAAAGATTGGGACCTTACAACAAATGCTACGCCAGAAGAAATACAGAAAGTTTTCCCTGAAAGTTTCTATGAAAACAAATTTGGGACTGTTGGTATAAAGAATGAAAGTGAAGAAGATGAAACCTTAAAAGTTATAGAAGTGACACCGTACAGAATTGAAGGGGAGTATTCTGACAATAGGCGGCCAGATGAGGTTTTGTTTACGAAAGATATTGCAGACGATTTGCAGCGCCGAGACTTCACAGTAAACGCAATTGCTATTGATATTGGTGATGGAAATAAAGGACATATCATTGATCTTTATAAAGGACAAGAGGATTTGGCTTCAAAGACAATCAAAACAGTGGGGGATGCAGAGGATAGATTCAAGGAAGACGGGCTTAGAATACTGCGTGCGGTGCGTTTGGCTACAGATCTAGGCTTTGTTATTGAGTCTGAAACATATAAAGCTATTGAAAAACATAAGGATTTACTCAAAAACATAGCAAAGGAGCGTATTCGTGATGAGTTTGTGAAAATTATCATGAGTGATAATCCGTTAATTGGACTTGTTTCATGTGAAAAGTTGGGGCTATTGAAGTATATCTGCCTAGAACTTGAAGTTTCTATTGGTGTTACTCAGAACCAAGCTCACTCTTATGATGTTTGGGAACATTTACGCCGCACTGTTCAACACGCTGCAGATAAAGGGTTTGGCCTAGAAATAAGGCTTTCTGCTCTATTTCATGATATTGGTAAGCCAAAGACTCGTCGTGTTACATATGAAACAGCAGAGCCTACTTTCTATGGTCATGATGTGGTAGGTGAGCGAATAACAAGGAAAATATTGGAAGATTTAAAGTTTTCACGTGAAATCATTGAAAAGGTGGCCAAGTTTGTACGTTGGCATATGTTTTTCTCAGATCCTGAGCTTATAAGCCTATCTGCTGTGCGTAGAATGGTTGCAAATGTAGGAAAGGATAATATCTGGGATTTGATGCATATACGTGAATGTGACCGCATAGGAACAGGTAGACCAAAGGAGAATCCTTATAGACTACGTAAGTATAAGGCTATGATAGAAGAGGTAATGCACGACCCTGTATCTGTGGGGATGCTCAAGATAGACGGATTGAAGATAATGGAGGTTACACATGAAACACCTGGGCCAAAGATAGGATTCGTACTACATGCGCTCTTGGAAGAGGTGATGGAGGATCCAAAACTTAATACAACAGAATATTTGGAGGGTAGGGCAGCAGAGCTTATTAAACTAGATATTAAGGTTCTTAAAGAGCTTAGTGATAAAGGAAAAGAGGTAAAAGATAAAGCTGAAGAAGAAACACTTAAGGAAATCAGAAAGAAGCATAACGTTAAGTAGTTTTAAATAATATATCGCAACAAATAAAAAACTTTCCAATGATGGAAAGTTTTTTATTTTAGCTGGTGTGTGGCTCTAAGTAGCTCTCTTTCTGAATGTCCAATAGTTATCCACATGTGTGTCCTTTACATGTCCTTTATGTAGGAATACAATTATGAAGGGTTCATGATCGGTTCGTTGAAAAAGGAATACGGGGGTTCATGTTCTCACGTTTGCGTTTTGTTTAGTTTGGTAGGTTGTAGGTAGAAGATTTGTTATGTTCTGTATTTAGTTTCTGTTTTGTTCGCGAGTACACATCAAAGAAGGGTTGGGGTCTTCTCTTCTTTTTTAGATATCTCCTTGCGATAAATTTGGAACCATTTTTTTTGGTTTCATCAATTAGAAACATAATCGAGGAATACTCGGTTTTCAAGCACTTCACGATTTCACAACTTTTTGTATTAAATTTGGGATGCGATGAAGTTTAAGTCTTGGTACTGATTTTCTCCTTAGATGACTGTTGTCTCTGTTCTTTAAATTTTTTTCTCCTTCGCAAGGGGAAAAGGTATAAACCGCTGAAAGCTATTCTTATTAAATCCAATTAAAGAATCGCTTCCAGCGGTTTTGTGTTATATATACTTTTTTATTTCAACTCTATTGAAATGGGGCAGTGGTCGCTACCTAAGACATTGGCAAGGATTTCTGCAGAAACAACTTTTGGTCTGAGTTTTTTAGATACAAAAATGTAGTCAATACGCCAACCGACATTTCGAGCACGTGCATTTGCAAAGTGACTCCACCATGAGTAGTGACCGTTGCCTTTTGTGAAAATACGAAATGTATCAATAAATCCATTATCTACAAAAGCCTGAATGCCCTCACGCTCTTCTTTTGTAAATCCTTTATTGTAAATATTTTCTTTTGGTCGTGCTAAGTCATCTTCTGTGTGAGCTACATTCAAATCTCCGCAGAATATGACTGGTTTTTCTTTTTCTAGTCTTTGTACGTATTCAAGAAAGGCTTTATCCCATTTTTTGTGACGAAGGGGGAGTCGAGAGAGATC
>JBAXWW010000174.1:0-3587 GCA_037128215.1 bacterium
GTTTTATTGACGTACTACTTACTTATGATTGTGCTGGCAAGAAAGGCTCCGTTATTGATGCTACGTTAGCAATAAGAAATGACCTTATAAAACTGAAACCAGCTCTTGATAATTTTTTAAGAACTAAAAATGATAATACGTTTAACAGGACATATATTAAGGCAGTATGTTCTATAATCAAAGGAATTGATTTCCCCCCAAATGTAAGATTATCAAAGGGATTAGAGGAGCTTCTGGCCGCGTACAAAAGGCTTAAGGAAACTAGAAAAGATATCGATTCTCTGGATATTGGTGAAGATTATGTAACTGAACAGGCAGCGCATATACTTTTTAGGCTTCTTGGTATTTTTAAAGAAATTAACAAGAGATTTTCCAAAGAAAAAAGTAAGAAGGAATCTCTTGATTATAACGATATAGAACTAATGACGTACGACCTTATCAGCAAGAACCCGAATATTTCAGAATATTATAGAAAAAAATATTCTTATATCTTGGTAGATGAGTTCCAAGATACAAATAAGTATCAAAGAGATGTTCTTTTTGAGATATCAAAGAAGCTGTTTTTAGTAGGTGATGCAAAACAATCAATATACAGATTTAGAAATGCTGATGTAAGGGTTTTTGTTGATACTCAAAATAAGATAGCAAGCCTTTCCCAAGAAAAACTTTCAAATAATTACAGAAGTAGAAAAAATATTATAGATACTGTAAATAAAGGCTTCGATCTCTTGTTCGATAAGTGGGTAACAGAAAAAGAATCTTTTGATCCAGAGTACATGAAGATGGAAATGGGAAGAATTTATGATGATGATGGTATTGTAAAATTCATAAATGTAGGTAACCCAGATAAGCGATCAGCTGATATTGAATTAGAGGCTCTAACTACATCAAAATTGATAAAGAGTGGGATCAGCAATGGAAGAAGCCCAGAAGATTATGCTGTGTTGTTTAAAACAAAAGCAGAAATATCTGTCTTTGAAAAATTCTTTATAAAAGAGCAGATCCCTTATGTGGTTTGGGGAGAAACAGATAAGGAACAGGTAATCAAAAAATTACTAGGGCTTTTCAGTTTTATTGCTAATCCATATAATGACCTTAGTCTTTTTGAGACTGTAAAGCTTCCACGGTTCTTTATTAGTGACGAAGCTCTGTATCGATTAAGACAAGACAATGAATATCTTTGGACTGCGATCAGTACTTATGACTTAGATAAGAATATAGACTCTCTTGTTGAAGAAGATATTGCTTCTATCCGAGTTCTTATCCAGTTCTTTAATAGATCAGAAGAGCTAGTGTCCAAAGGCGGCAATTTTACGGAATATGTCGCTGATATACTTTACTGTTCTGAATTTATACACTCAATAAAAGTATTTACTCCTGGTTTAGAGTCTGGACTTGAAGAATTAATATTAAAAGTAGCGCAGGATGTAGAAAATGATGGAGGAGGTGTTTTAAAATTTATAGAATTCCTCTCTATCTCTAAATCAGATAAAAATGATGCAGAAGTTAGTGGAGCAGTTCGATTGATGACTGTTCATGCTTCAAAGGGACTTGATTTTCCTGTTGTCATCTTGCCGTGTCTTCATAAAAAATTGAGAGAGGAAAGTCTGTTCTCTATATCTCAGGATGGAGAAGTGTCTTTGGTTCTAAGGGACATCTTAGGACACAACAGGAAAGCAACACCTAGGCATGCTTCTATTAAAGATTCTGAACGAAAAGCAGAATTGGCAGAATCAAGAAGAGTCTTTTATGTTGCTTCAACAAGAGCAAAGGAAGAACTATACTTCATCGGTAATTTTAAAGGTGCCTTAAATAAAAAAGAGAATACAGGAAATAGGTGGCTGGACTGGATAGCACGTATGTTTGAAGAAGATATAAAAGAACCAGAGATTAAAGACGAAGATAAAAAGATCAGATCAAAAGTGCTTAGAGAAATAATTAAGATAAATATTTCTAAACCACTTTATATTCACGAACATATTAATGTACCAAGAAGATATTCTGTCTCTATGATACGTGATTTTGCTTTTTCTCCTGATCTAATGTTGAATAGAATTCTTAAAGATGAGGTTCAAGAAAACTCTGATGGATCAAGAAGGATTGGGACGATTTTACACGCTCTATTAGAAGCGTACGGTAATAAGGAGAGCTTTGATGAACTGCTTAATGGATATCCAGAAAATATAGTTAAGACGATAAAGGAAATATTTAATAGTTTTGTAGGTTCAGAGCTTGGGAAAAAAGTATTTAGTGCAAATAAATTTATAAATGAACATAGCTTTATGACCAAAATAGCCTCTAATATAGTTGTAGGCAGGATTGACAGAATAAATATCTATGAAAATGAAGTTTGGGTCCTTGATTACAAAACAGGCTTAGATGAAAAGATGATGGATTCCTATAAAGCACAAATGGCCTGTTATCTGAGTTACGCCAAAGCGATGTATCCTAATCACAAAGTACACGGAAGTATAATCGACATTACCAGCAATACAGAAACAATATATAACTACGAAGAACTTTCTGATTGGATATGCAATTTAGTCGGAGACTTGAATCTGTTCATTGAACAATAACCACATCCTGTAGTTTAAATAATTTTACATTTATCTTTCAACTGACGTTCATTTTGCTATTCATTGCTAAAATACAGTATTTACTTTAGTCTTTGGTGTCTCTTTCTGCCGAGTAAATACCAAAGACTGTAAATACAAGTATTCCAGCTTCTTCATACGCAAAACTCACTAGTGTTTAAATGTGGTTGAAAGATAAATGTAAAATTATTTAAACTACAGCTTGAGGTAATTAAGAAGGCTCTTGAGCAATTTATCTACGCCAAACTTAACGGGATCAGTTGTTGGTAATCCTGTTTCTTTTTCTGTTTTTTCAATTATCAGTTTGGCCTCTTCGTCTGTCATGTCGTGGCAGTTTAGTGAGATTCCAACTATTTTAGATTTATTTACTATACCTGCAAGGTCTTCATACATTTTTATCATTCTTGGATAATCTGGCATATCAAGGTCTGTGTATCTTATCTTTTTTCTACTTGGAAGATGACACAGTATCATCGCATCAGGTGCTGTACCATGTATAAGTCCCATCGTTACAGCTGAATATAATGGCTGAAAGATCGAGCCTTGTCCTTCTACAAATAAAATATCTCTATCTCTTTTCTCTAAAATTAATTTTTCTACCGAACCTGGGACAAAGTCAGAAATAACTCTGTCTATTGCGATACCTTCACCTTTTATTAGCATTCCTATTTGTCCCGTGGCGATGAACTCAGATCTTAACCCTTTTTTGTTTGCGGCTGAATTGAGTTCAAGGGAAGTTAGCATCTTTCCAATATTGCAATCGGAACCCACAGCCAAAACTCTTTTTGCATTGGTGTTTAATACCTTCATAGAAAACAATTCTATGTCTTCGGGTGGTATTCTTATGTTATGTATCTGTCCCTTTGCTTCATTGAATTTTGTAATAGACTCTGTAGAATCAATTCTGGTGCCACCAAGCTTTTTACTTAATTCATCTATCTTGCCAAAATCTACATGTAGTGGATTGATTATATCTATGCCATTTTTTAATGC
>JBAXWW010000175.1:0-3580 GCA_037128215.1 bacterium
CCGTCAAAGAGAAGAGGGATGGCAAATAGTAGAAGATGCTGGGAGAGGATATCGGAGAGTTGTTCCTTCTCCATTACCTAAAGAAATAATAGAGCTGGATGCTATCAAAGCATTGTTAGAAAAAGATATTTTAGTTATAGCTGTTGGTGGCGGAGGTATTCCTGTATATAAGGATGAAGATGGCCTGCTCAGAGGTATAGAGGCTGTTATAGACAAAGATTATGCTTCTTGTCTGCTTGCAAAAGAATTAAATGCAGATTTTTTTCTCGTATCTACTGGAGTAGAGAAGATCAGTATAAATTTTAAAAAACCAAACGAAAAAAAACTAGATAAGATAACAACTGTTGAAGCTCTAAAATATATAGAAGAAGGTCAGTTTGCGCCTGGCAGTATGTTGCCTAAGATAAAGGCAGTTATTGACTTTGTAAATTCAACAGGAAATGTAGGTATAATAACTGATCCAAGTAATATTTCTAATGCGATACAAAAAAAAACAGGGACTTGGGTCTCTTGTTAATAGATTATTTTATGAAGCTAAAGATAAAAGGGTACTTATAGTATAACCCCTCACTGCACCTTACGGCTGCCACGATTGGAGCTATTATCACAAAAAGAGCCAACGGTACTAAGAATATAAAACCAATAACTATAATGCAAAGGATGCTTACAAGAACACCCATTATAAAAACATTAATTATTAGGTTTATTACTTCTTTTCCTTGGTCATCTATATATGGTGAATCATTTCTTTTTAATGCCCAGATTACCACTGGTATTAGAAGACCAATAAAAGGTATAAGTATTCCTGCAAGAACACTAAGATGCATCAAAACAGCAAGGTTTTTTTCTTCCTTAGTTACATCTTTACTTCTTATGTATTGTGGGTCATTTCCAAAATAGTTTTCCATAACAATTAAAATGATGTATTTTGAGCTCTATGTCAATTAAGAATATTTTGGTCAGTGTTATTATACCTACATACAACAGAGCTCATCTTCTTGAAAGAGCTATCAAATCTGTTTTATCTCAAAGTTATTCGGACTTGGAACTGATAGTTATTGATGATGGATCAACAGACAATACACAAGAGTTACTTGCTAATTTTATTAGGAAGGATAAACGTGTAAAAACTTTTTGTATTGATAATTCAGGAGTATCTAGAGCCAGGAACACTGGGATCCATAGTTCTAATGGATCTCTTATAGCATTTCTTGATTCTGATGATGAATGGTTACAACACAAACTCAAAAAACAGGTCGATCTATACAAAACTGATAGATTTGTTTTATGTCACAGTAATGAAATTTGGATAAGAAATGGTATCAGGGTAAATCAAATGAAAAAACATGAAAAAAGTGGAGGGGACTTGTTCTTAAAAAGCCTTCCACTTTGTTGTATATCGCCTTCAGCATCTATATTAGAAAAAGAAGTTTTTGATGAAGTTGGTCTTTTTGATGAATCTTTTGATATCTGTGAAGACTATGAACTATGGCTTAGGATTACAGCAAAACACAGAGTGGATTTTATAGAAGAGCCGTTGATCATAAAATATGGAGGACATGAACATCAGCTTTCCAGAAGATCGTGGGGAAATGATATCTATAGAGTTAAAGCATTGCAAAAAATAATAAAAAATGGACTTGTCAGCGATAATAAATTAGCTCAGGTTGTTATGATGTTAAAAACAAAAAGTCAAATACTGTCAGACGGTTTCAACAAACATGGTGATATAGAAAAAGCAAAATATTATAGAAAATTAGTTGAAAACATCTAATATGATGCTTCGTTATATAATAACGCCTTAGCTATTAAATATTCTGCAGGATTATGGTCATCAGTTAGAAGTTGTCCTTCGTCTACTTTGTATACAGAGCTTGGTATAAAAGTTTGAACCATTATTTGTAGCTCTTTATCTTCTAAATATTTTAAAGCGTTGCTCTTAAAATCTATATCTTTATTACTGGCTACCAAAATTATGTTCATTCTTCCGTATAATAGGTCTCCCTGTGGAGTAAAAATATAAACATTCTTAAAAACGGTATTTACAGTTTTTCTTATGGAGTCAAATAATGCTGATTCCCCTTGAATGGAACTGATTATATTCATCATGAAGATGCCATTGTCTGTCAAAGAATCATTAACTAAAGAAAAAAATTCTTTTGTAACTAGGTGGGCAGGTATATTTGCTAATCCGTGAAAAGCATCACCAAAGATTAGGTCATATTTTTTCTTATTAGAATGGAAAAAAACTCTTCCATCTCCTGCTATAGGTTTTACTTTCGAGGAAGTCTCTAATTTGAAATATTTCTTCCCTAGTTTTATTAATTCTGGGTCTAACTCGACAACATCTACCTTAGCGTCTTTGTTATAGTCTGATAACGCTATGGGCATCCCAAATGCTCCACCACCTATAAAAAGAGCATTATCAACTTTAGTGTTAAATATTTTAGAGAGCTTCCAATATTTTTGGCACAGCATAGGTAACTCTTTTGATTTTTCAAATTGTGCGCCTTCAAACTGAGAGTCTAAAAATAAAGAAAGTATTGTGTCTTTCTTGTCTTCTGATGCTGACGTTTTAATTCTTATACGGTGATAGAAAGTATTATCTTCAAGTAATAAACTTGAATCTTTAACTTGGTGTGACATTAAATCAGACAGTATAAAAGCTAAAAAGGTGAGAAAGATGATTGATATCGTCTTAGCCTTTTTTAGTCTTTTTTTTTCCATGTAGTCCATCAAAATAATGACTATAGATAATGATATTAGAACTGATCCACATGAGAAGTAGATACTCTTTATTCCTACTAATGGTATTAGGACGAAACCTGTTACAAAAGTTCCAACCACACTGCCTAATGTTGATGCTGCAGAAATACTGCCGACAGAAAAACCTATTTTAGAATCATTAGAGGTCAAACTGACCAGTCTTATAACCACAGGAGTAATGGAACCAAGTAAAATACCAGGAATGGAGAACAGAATAAGGCATGCACTTATTGGTCCCCATATTATATTTGGGTTTATATAAGCCTGATTTATTTGATTCTGTAAGCCAGGGATCATTACTGTGCTTAATCCAGCAGTGAAAAGAAGTGTCTTTAATAATTTGCGATTTGGAAATTTGTCTACTAATTTTCCTCCTAGGTAATTACCCAGGCTCATAGAAACGAGTATAACTCCTATTAATGCTGTCCATGTGAACAAGCTATTTCCAAATAATGGTGATAGAATTCTGTTTGCAGCTAATTCCACTATCATTACAGAGGCCCCTGCACAAAAAGCCATAATAATGAATATAAAACGTTGAAAATTAAAACTCTTATTCATTTTTTCACTCCTACGTACTTAATTAGTAAGAGGATAACTTTTGTTCTAATACATTTAGTTGTACAAGTCCGGAAAGTCTTTGATCTTCCTTTCCTGCTTTAAAAACTATCAAAGTAGGGATTCCTGTTATTCCAAATTCCTGAGCAAGAGCTGGGTTTTCATCTACGTTTATTTTTCCGACTTTTATTTTGGTCTGCTTAGATGAATATTCTTCAAGAATAGGCCCCATCATTCTACAAGGTCCACACCAAGG
>JBAXWW010000176.1:0-3555 GCA_037128215.1 bacterium
GGCCTTTCAGACTTTTTGAATCAGCAGAGTAAAGATCCAAAAAATCTTTATTTGTACGCTTTAAATTATGTCTAATAGAAGAATATTTTGTCTGCAATCTTTCCATTATATCCATTAATTCAACAAAGCTGTATTCCAAAAATATCTTGCTGTATTCATCATCATCTATCTTACTTAAAAGGACGTCCTTACAAATATTATGAAAAAGTATTTCAACTGATGGAGAATCCGCCATTATTTGAAAACCTGGACTTATATTAAGCTTCATAGCCTGTTCTCTTAAAATATGTGCAAAGAAGCTGTGAATGGTACTTATTGTCAAGTTCTTAGCTAATTCTTTCTTAGAGGATTCTTCAAGACGTTCCATTACTTTTTTTCGTAGATCTCTAACCGCTGCTTTTGTAAAAGTAACGGCGACTATTTCCTTTGATGAATAGAGGTCTAGGGCTTCAACTATCTCTGTAACAAGACGTGTTGTCTTACCCGTGCCTGCAGAAGCACTTATCAATTTTACGTCAATACCAGTACTTGACACCACAACACCCCTTATATTCACACTTTGTGCAGATCTTTCTTTCTGTTGAAGACGACTCGTCTTCTGTCTCATCTGTGGCAAGGTCCACAATAGGATCTATAGTAAACACGCCAGCCTTCATTCCACTAATAGCTCTTACAACTTTTTTTGATAATATTTCTGCTACATCGTTGAAAAATGTCTCTCTATTAAGATTTATACAACTTTTCTGTTCAGGACCACCTACTGTTATCTTCCATGATCTTGGATTAGTTCCAGATGAGGCTTTTGCAAGACTTACATAAAATGCACCAGAAGGTTTATGATCAGAAAACAATAAAGAAGCAGCAGCCAGATAAAATAACAGTTGAACTTTTCTACCATCCTCTAATTCCTGTTTTTTAGGAATTAAACTCTTCTTATAATCTACAATATAAAAAGATGCCTCATCCTTGTTGATATCTACTCTGTCAGTCTTTCCATAAAAAGCTAAGCCATTAGGGTCCATATTAAAAACAATTTTATCGTCTTTAATGTGGACAAAACACCTGAGTTCCTGCTCTGTTTTGTATATTTGCATAATACTATTCTTATCAAAAAAGTCTTTTTCACATCTAAGAATATTCTCTATTATTATAGATATCCTGTTAGCCCATACTTTATTAGCTGGTGTTTTGGTTAGCCTAAATGAATTTTCATATTCGCTGATTATTTTTTTTACTTCTAACTCAACATCTACTTTAGCACCACTAATATGAGCAGGCAGTAACTTCTCTAAAGCACTATGAGCTATTTGCCCCTGTATCATCATCGGTGGAGTAAGATCATCTGAATCTGTAGATCTGATCTTTAATACTCTGGAAACAAAATATCTATATGGGCACTCTATATATGTTTCTATTGATGTAGAGCTTATATCTTTTAACTTATAGTCCTTGATAACTGTGCTTGAATTGAAAGTATCTACAAAATATCCATAAAAATTATCATTTTCTACATTCATTACATCAATAGAATCTAATGATACTAATGGCTCATAAACGTCTCCCTTGTTGGAAATAAATGTCACATTTGCACCTGCTACAGAATCTGAAAGTATCTTATCCTCTAATATTTTTGTTTCTAAACTTGTTGGTTTTATAAAATTATCCGATCTTAACGCTAAAATAATACTATCCTTTATAATTGGATCTTCTACAGGATTTGACACAACACTATCTGCATTCATTCCAGCAAACCATACTACTGGTGTGGTATTGGAAGTTATCAGTCTTATGGGTGAGATGTTAAGATAAGTAAAAAATGGTAAGCCTCTAATTAGATAGTTCTCTTCTGCATGGAACATTATTTTAGAGCAAAATTCCTCTATGCCAATTTCCTTGTCGTTATCAAGAGCTTCTGAAACTCTGTATATAAGGTTCTCTACTGTTGAGAGTTCAAACTTATCTCCTGAGCCTAATTTATTTTTTAACCCTATTTTTTCCAAAAGTTGATTTATAGCTGACACAAAAGTTTTTGGTACAGCCTGGTTGCGCAAGAGGGACTGTCTTAGTTCATATAATTTTAGTACCTGGCCTACACCTTTTTTAATTTTATCTACATTATATAATTCTAAAAAGTATTCTTTTGTATTTGGATATAGTGATCTGGAAGAAAGAAACGACATTAATATTCGTATTTCTTTATAGTCCTCCCATATAACTGGATACGAAAATAGTTTTGAGAGATCCATTTTAAGCAGATCCATTAACATAGAGAGGATCTTTGATCTGTCCAGCCTAATAGAGGTTCTGGCAGAAACATTTTCACCCCTAAAATATTTAAACATTGAGTAATAGAGATCAAGGTCCATAGTAGTATAGACTGAAGCTTTTACTTCTTTGGAGATACTCTTTGAAATAAAATGAACTTCTTCTGCTAAGCTATTTAACTTAAATAATTTTGTTTGTTTTGCATTAGTAGGACCTAGTTTCTCTAATTCAAAGTCCATAGACCTAAGAGATTCCTGTAGGACTCTGGAGTAATCCAAGCCTTCCACAAAAATATCTGGATTGATCAAATATGTTTTAGTAACTTTTTTACTTAAAGCATCTATAAGCATAAGGTCAGATGATGTGTACTCTGCAAAACCAACAAAGATTACTTTAGTATTTTCTGGAATTACGCTTGAGTGGGTAGGATCAGACAGAATATCTATGAATAAACGTTTAATATCTGCATCATCCATAAACCCATTTAAAGCTAAAAAATCCTCATATTTTTTAAAAACGTCCAACAACATAGAGTATTCTTCATTCTTTTTTGGAGAAAAGATGTCTTCAATATATGATCGTTCAAACAAAGAATTTTTAAGTTCTAATATAGAGTTTAATAATGTCCTTGTTATGCCTCTTGTATAAAATTTTTCAAAATACTCAGATAAGGCTACCTGGTCTACCCTATTTATATTGTTAACGACTGGGGTATGTGACAGAACATTACTTGCCAAGGATGAGATCTTATATACATCTACACCGCTAAGAACTTTCTTCTGCTCTAAAAGATAGGATTCAAAAAGGCTTGGTTCTATGTAGCGAGGTAGCACAACTATACAAGGAGTCTCCATATCCTTAAAAACCAGCTCTCTGGCATAGTGGAGACAGTCTAATGGATTCTTAACAAGATAGCAGAGCCTTTTAGCAACCATAAGCACCCAAGTAGCATAAATAAATAAGCGTGAAAATTATAATCTGCTATAATCATAATGATGCTTAAGATGAGTTTATCTAACATTATTTTAATATTTATTGTTCTGTTCAGTATTCCTGTATTTGCTGAACAACGTGAACTCTATAACACAACAAGTTACCTGGCTAGAGGAAAAGCCATGGCTGCCGACGTAGATGACTACAATGTCCTATTTGTAAATCCAGCAGGAATACCTCGTATTAAAGATCGCATAATTAACTTTGAGTTTCTGGTAGAAGGAACTGACGGGATCTCCGATAATCTTACTGCATTATTTGGATATAAAAGTAGCAAATACTGGAAGGTCACTAACC
>JBAXWW010000177.1:0-3542 GCA_037128215.1 bacterium
GTACAGACAATCATCAGGATGATTGACCAGTAAAAGTTCTATTATTGTTTTTCTGGCCTTTAGGACCCTTGGAGAATGTGTCTTTATTTTCATTCCATCACGGATCTCTAAAGCACAGCTTGGAACAAGATTATGCTCGCCTTCTACCTCTACGACACACATCCTGCATGCACCAGAAGGAAAAAGTTCATCCATATGACAAAGCGTTGGAACACTTATTCCATTCTCTCTGAGAACAGAAAGAATAGTCTCACCTTTTTTTGCTTGGATCTGCTTACCGTTAATTTCTATATTAAACATATAACCTACTCCCCAGAGAATTTGCCTTTTGTTATTGCATTAAACTTACATGATTCTATACAAACACCGCATCTTACACACTTATCATCAATAATATAATGAGGGCTCTTTACCGCTCCCTTTATCGCTGATACAGGACATTTTTTTGCGCAGATAGTACAGCCTATACATTTATCAGCATCAATATTGTAAGAAACAAGTTCTTCACACTGACCAGCCGGACAAGTTCTATCAAAGATATGAGCCTCGTATTCATCTTCAAACCAACGTAAAGTACTCAAGACAGGACTTGGAGCAGACTGTCCAAGACCGCAAAGACTTGTATCCTTAATTACTTCTGCAAGATTTTTAAGAAGAATAACACCTTTAAATCTTTCCAGAGCGTCGTATTCTTTTTCTGATTTATTACCCTTGGTTATTTTTTCAAGGATCTCGTACATCCTTTTTGTTCCTTCTCTACAAGGAATACATTTTCCACAACTTTCTCTTTGTATAAAGCTCATAAAGAATTTTGCTATATCAACCATACAGGTGTTCTCATCCATTACAACAAGACCACCAGAGCCCATCATAGCTCCTATAGTTTTTAAAGAAGCATAATCTATTTCTATGTCCAGATGTGATTCTGGTACACAGCCTCCAGATGGACCGCCTATCTGAACAGCCTTGAACTTCTTACCGTTTGGTATACCGCCGCCTATCTCATAAACGATATCACGAATGGTTGTTCCCATAGCTACTTCGACCAATCCAGTCCTTAGAACTTTTCCAGAGAGAGCAAAAACTTTTGTTCCCTTGCTGGTCTTTGTACCAACATTTGAGAACCATTCATTACCTCTAGAGATTATTGGAGGAATATTGGCAAGGGTCTCAACGTTATTTATTACTGTAGGTTTTCCCCATAAGCCGCTGACTGCAGGAAAAGGAGGTCTTGGTCTTGGCATGCCTCTTTTACCTTCTATACTGTTTATTAATGCAGTTTCTTCTCCACAAACAAACGCTCCTGCACCCTTCTTTATTACTATCTCAAGATTAAATCCGCTGTCTAAGATGTTATATCCCAAAAGGCCAGCTTCTTTTGCTTCCTCTATTGCCTTGTTTAGTCTCTGTATTGCCAATGGATACTCTGCTCTTATATATATGTATGCTTTACTTGCACCAATAGAATAAGAGGCAATAGTTAAACCCTCAAGAAGTCTATGAGGATCTCCCTCTATAACAGCCCTATCCATGAACGCACCTGGATCACCTTCATCGGCATTACATATAAAATATTTTTGATGAGACTGTGTATTAAGTGCAAATTTCCATTTTCTTCCAGTAGGAAAACCGCCACCGCCTCTACCCCTAAGACCACTTTTTTCTACAACATCGCAAAGCTGCTCAGAAGTATAAGAACTTAACGCTTTAGATAGAGCTTTATATCCTCCATGTGCAAGATATTCATCTATATTACCAGGATCTATTACACCGCATTTTTCTAGGACCCATCTTGTTTGACGTCTAAAGAATGGATGTTCATTCATCTTTATTACGTTATTCCAAGACATCGTGTTTTTATTATCAAATTGAAAAAACACATTAGAAGGGACTGTTTCCTTTAAAATACTTGTTAACGTCTCTACAACTTTGTCTTCTGTAACTTTAGAAAAAGATATTCTGTTCCTTCCTGGCAACTGAACATCCATTACCGGTTCTTCTGAACAAAGACCTATACATCCAACCTCTATCACATCTGCATCAATATTATTTTCCTTTATATATTTTTGAATTGCAGAAAGAGTCTTACCTGCTCCAGCACCTAAACCGCAAGTACCAGTACCGATAAAGATCACAGGTCTTTCAACATCATCTCTTTTAAGTTTATCTATTCTGTTTTTAAGTTCTTTAGAACATGAGTCCTTGTCGTGACAAAGAGGACCAGTTTGCCTACATTCTACAAAATCTTTACATGGTGTATTAAGGCTGTTCTTACAAAACTCACAGCAGGCATCTTTTATTTTTTTCTTCATCATTAAGCATTACCTTCTTTACTTTGATATTCTTTTAAAATATTTTCTATTTTCTCTGGTGTTACACCGGCGTAATATTCTCCATTGATACAGACAACTGGAGCCAGACTGCAAACACCAACACAAGCAACAACATCAATACTGAATAATTTATCTTTTGTAGTCTGCCCTGCATCTATTTTTAGATATCTCTTGATAGCCTCTAGAACACCTGCAGATCCCTTAACGTGACAGGCTGTTCCTCTACACACCTGTATCTGATATTTTCCTGGTGCCTGAAACTTGAACTGATTATAAAAACTTGCCACACCGTATATCTTAGAAAGAGGAAGATTTAAAAATCTACTTACCGCAAGCAAAGCATCAAAAGACAAATAACCTTCTGATTCTTGTATCTCCTGTAGAATAGGAATAAGCGAATCTCTTTTGGCACCTTTATGTTTTTCGAGCATCTTATCTATAACGGAACTAGACATTTTTTCCTCCGATCTTTTTTTGTTTTCCAGAAGAGAAATAAGCAACCTTTTCCAAATGCATGGTTATATCTACATCCTCGATGAAAATATCAGAGGATAGTTTTAATCTTGTTGGAGCAAAATTAAGAAGACCTTTGATTCCACTTTCTACCATTATATTAGCGATATTCTGAGCTTCTGTAGCTGGAACAGTGAGTATCCCAGTCTTGATATTATTCTGTTTAACTATTTCAGGAAGTTGTTCTAGGTGATAACAAGGGCAATTATTTATTACTCTATCAACTTTGTTAGGATCTGTATCAAATCCAGCTATAACATTGATATGTGATTTTCCATTTCTAAAATATGACAGCATTGCTCTACCAACATTACCTATTCCAACGACTACAACGTTAACGCTTTCACTTACATTAAAAAAATCATCTATGTGCTTTATAAGAAGATTCACATCGTATCCCTTTTGAGGATTCCCGCTGTAACCAATCACCATAAGATCTCGTCGAACCTGTGCAGGAGTTATCCTGACCATATCTGCAAGCTGATGAGAATAAACACTATGAGCACCTTCATCACGCATTAACTTCAAAAACCTTCTGTATAAGCTTAATCTAGCTACTGTTTTCTCAGGAGTCATATCAACCTCTCTTTATTATTATGCTGTGATTTTTTTCACACAAATTCTTATAACACAAGGAAAAAGCCTGTGTCAACAAGCCCTGTGAAAAAATTCACATTATTGAATTAATAGCTAGTT
>JBAXWW010000178.1:0-3466 GCA_037128215.1 bacterium
GTCTATCTCTGCTGGACCAGTAGTTTCTATACCGCTGGCTACTTTACTAAGAGGTATCAATCTATTGTTCATGTTTGGAACATAAATAGAGGAGAAGTTCTTGCTAAGATCTCTCTGGTCCTCTTGCAATCTGACTCGGACATCATAATTATTATCATTTATCTTAAACTTAGTTGGAGTTTGTCCCTCAACAAAAGTTCTAAGTTCCATACCAGCCATATTATTAGACACACCAAGTGCTTCTGCCTTACGTTTGTCTAAGACGACTTGAAACTCTGGTTTCCCTTCTTCATAAGAGGTAATTACATCTTTCAAAGAAGGATGATTTTTCAATTTTGCCATTAATTGATCAGATATTTTTTTAAGTTCTTTAAGGTCATCTCCTCTAACATAGAGAATGAACGGCTGCCTTGAACCAAAGTTTCCCACTGTGTCACTGATAATTGGGTTCAAGAAAGCAAATTGTTTAGTTTCTTGTCTTAGTATTTCCTTGAATTTTGTTGTTGTAACATTTCTTTTTTTCTTATCGATCATTCTTACATAAATACTGATATTATTTGGATCATCAGTTCCTGCGCCAAGACTAGTAACAGTCCTTTCTACTAATTTATTCTTACTAATTATGGCATCAACTTCTCTGGAATATTTTTCTGATTGAGTAAGACTTGTTCCAGGAGCTGCCTTTAAGAACATCGTGAATTCACCATTATCAGCTGCCTGTTTAAAAGATTTAGGGATCCATATAATAGTGGAAAAAGTTACTAAAAATATCCCAAGGCTTATCAAAATAATTTTTTTATTATTTCTGAGCGTATAGCCTAGTACTCTTTCATAGAAAGCCTCTAGATGGTCTTGCCATTTAGAAAATTTTTGTATTACCCAGTTTTTCTTTTCTTTGTGTTCTTGTTTACCAGCTAAATATGCAGACAACATAGGAGCCATAGTTAGAGCATCTAACAAGCTTATCGCCATAACAAAGCAAACGGTTAAACCAAATGATTTGAAAAATCGTCCAACTACACCAGTTAAGAATGATACTGGAGCAAAAACAGCTATTATAACCAGCGTTGTAGCTATAACGGCTAACATTACTTCTTTGGTTCCTTTAAGAGCGGCTTCCTTGGGGCTTTCTCCCATCTCTAAATGTCTAAATATATTTTCTCGAACAACGATTGCATCATCTATCAATAGTCCAACTGCTAAACTTAACGATAAAAGGGTTATTACATTTACCGTAAAACCAGCAACAGCCATCAAAATAAAAGAGCCTAATAAGGAGTTCGGTAACGCGACACTAGTTATTAAGGTAGACCTACCACTTCCTAGTGCTAGATAAACTACTAGAATAGTAAGTATGATTCCTATTATTATTGTATCTCTTACATCTTTAATATTAGCAATAATAGGCCAGGAACTGTCCTGAACTATAGTTAATTTAGGAGAACCCTCTCTGCCTTGCATCATACCATTAAGCTGATCTACTTTTTTCTTGACCGCTTTAACAGCATCTACAGTATTTGTATCAGACTGTTTGTAGACTTGTAAGATCAAAGCCTTTTTACCATTTATAAATGACCTGGAATCTTCATCAACTAAAGACTCGCTTACTTTTCCTACATCTTTTACCGTCGTAGGAATATCATTACCTACAAAGTTTACTATCGTATTATCTATGTCTTGAAGATTTTTAAATTCTGCTAAAGACCTTATCGAAAGATCCATCTCCTTGCCTTGGACATTACCTGCAGGAATATTCTTTCCAGCAAGACCAACCTGATTTGAGACCATATAAGCAGAAAGTTCTCTATTTTTTAATTTATTCTTGTCTAGCTCTATATGAAATTCTCTTTTACGACCTCCAACAATGTCAACTCGTCCTACATTATCTGCCTGTTCCAGTTTTTGTTTGATGGTATATTCTACAAGATCATACATATTCGCATCAGTAAGGGTTCCTTCTACAGCAACAACAGCTACAGGAGTATCAGAAGGATCCGCTATCCTTATTATAGGCTCTTTCATATCATCTGGAAGTTTTGATCTAACAGCAGATATTTTATCCCTAACCTGTTGTTGGGCATATTTGATATCAGTCTCAAGTGTGAACTGACATGTAATAATACTGACTCCATCTTTATTGTTGGAATACATATTTTCAAGACCAGAAATAGAACCAAGCTCATCTTCCATTACCTTAGAGACATCAACTTCAACTTCTGCTGGAGATGCACCAGGATAATACGTAATTACAGACACGACGGGGAACGTGATATCAGGAAAAAGATCCACCCCTATTTTAGATAATGATATTCCCCCCAGGGTAAGTATCAGTATAAATATACAAGTAACAAAGATAGGACGTTTTATAGATAATTCAGCTATATTCATAGTACTTGCTCCTCTTTTCCATCAAATGTTTTCATAGTAGCTAAAAGCTGTAGGACTTGAGACTGTAAATTTAATCTTAAAGTTTGTGCAGTTGCATAATCCTGTTCGAACATTATGACCTGATAAGTAGTAGTTCTACCAAGACTATGTCTACTTTGTTCATTGGTATATTTGATCAATTGCGCTGCTTCTAATTGCTTTGCAATCTTAAGTCTTTCTTTTAATTCTTGAATTTTTTTAGCCAAACTATTCCACTCTCTATCAACTTCAAATCTTTTTCTTGAATAACTATCTTCAGCAGATAATTTATCCAGCTCATATCCACTATTAACTCTTTTGATATTCCCAAAGTCTAACGGTGCACTAAATTTAAGACCAACTACAGTATATGGATAATTACCGCCCCATGATTCTTTAAATGATGGATTAAAAGCAGGGTCCTTTCCGTTAAGAGAAAGAGTCGAGAACAATTCCAATGTAGGTTTATTCTTATCTTTAGATAGAGCAGCATTAGCAGAAGCAGATCTTGCCATCTCTCTAAAAGAGGCCACATCATCCCTAAGCCCTTTCCTTTCTGGAGCATTCATTGCTACAACTGAATCAACTGTTAAGGTTTCTAATTCTTCCGTTAACTCATCAGAATTTATGCCTCTCATAGTATTAAATTGTCTTACAAGGTCTTTTTCATCATCTATGGATGCTTGAAGTTCTAGCTGAGCCATTTTAAAATTTGCATCAGCCTGTAAAAAATCTACCTTTTCAGCCAGATTCAACCTTGCCCTTCTTTCTGACCAATCTTTTATTTTTGTAGCTCTACTTAGATTGTCCTGTTTAATCTTAACCATCTCTCTCATAAGTGAGAGTTTCCAATATACGGCCTCTGCATCAGCAAGTATTTTCTTAGAATTATAACTCGCAGAAAAGGAAGAACTTAAATTCCTTGCATCTGTAGCATCTATAATGGCTCTAGTTTGTCTTCCAAAAGCATTCTGCCATAGTGATTGTTTAAATTCTATGACAGGTCTTGTCTCATAATACTGACTGCTATTTAAAAGAGTAGTATTCGCTCCATGCATGG
>JBAXWW010000179.1:0-3464 GCA_037128215.1 bacterium
TTCCATTGCTATATCAAAAATACCATGAGTATAAGCTATTGCCATACCATAGTTTGTAATAGGGATATTTGAGTCAGCAGCAAGTTTTATTCTGTTTAGTATTTGCTTTCTTGTTAGCATGCATCCTCCACATTGTATTACTAAAGAGTATTCTTTAATGTCTTTTGGTACTGAATCCAATCCTGCTACAACGTCGAAGTTAATCTTTTTATTAGTGAACTCACTTATCCATCTTGGTAGTTTTTCTCTTCCGATATCATCAGTTATTATATGGTGAGAACATGATTCAAGTATTAATACTGTGTCTCCATCTTTTAGGTCAGAGATGTGTCGTGTTCCTTCCACGTATTTTTTAAAATCACCTTTCAGCCTAGAGAAAAGAATACTAAATCCTGTCAGTGGAATATCTTTTGGTACGATTGAATTCACTTTTTTAAATGCCTGGCTGTCTGTTACTATTAGCTTTGGCTTTATATCAAATTTTTTAAAAAACAATTCTAGCTCTGTTTCCTTTAGAACTATATTGATGCAATTGTTGTCTAGAACATCTCTAACCGTTTGCATTTGAGGAAGGATCATTCTCCCCATAGGAGCCTCTGCATCTACTGGCGTTACCAGCATTATAATGTCGCCAGGGTTTACCAGATCTCCCAATATTGACGGATTATTAAAAACAGAATCTGGCATATATTTTTTAGCTGCTTCAAGTACTAGATTTAAATTTTGTTTTGTTACAGAACTGAATTCTATTATTTCTGTTTTTGCTTTTAATTCTATTCCTTTTTTCTTATCAGTGTTGATCTTATTAACGTCTGATTTGTTGTGAACTATAAAGAATGGTATATTGTATTCTTCAAAATCTTTTACTATTTCCATCTCTGGAGAATCAAAATCACTGTTTGTAATTACAAGTATTCCAAGGTTTATCTTTTTAATAACTTTTTTTGTAGCGATTATTCTTTTTGCTCCAATCTCTCCGATATCATCTATACCAGCGGTATCTATTAATACGGCAGGGCCAACTTCTCCTAACTCCATTGTTTTGTTTACAGGGTCAGTTGTTGTACCAGCCTGTTCACTAACTATGGATATATCTTCACCTGCAAGAGCATTTATAAAAGAGCTCTTACCAACATTTCTACGTCCAAATATCCCTATATGTACTCTTTGATTTTTCATTAACATAATTTTATGCCCCCCATCTTAATAGAATCTATTTGTGTTTATTTGCAAAATGTTTTGAGTCTCCCCATTCGCCATATCCGATCGTTTCACCATATTTTTTAATTCTGCCTTCAAGACAGCCCTTGCATTGTTTTGCGTCTTCTCCTGTACATGGTTTGTCTTCATATAATAAATAATCGTCCCTATATTTTGTGGGTGTTAAGTTTGGCATAATTATATTTGCTCCAGCCAAAAGGGCTTTTTCTCTGCCTTCTGGGTCTATTGCTTGTAGAGCAGTAGCAGCGGCAAGATTTATATCCTTCATTAATATTCTTAATATCGCGATGGTATTAAGGGCTAAGTTAAATCTTTCTATCTTTGGAGTAAGATAATTCTTTTGTTCATATAGTGGTGTATCAGAATGTTCTATATATGGTCCAAGTCCTATCATGTCTACGTCTAGGTTTTTTAGGAAAATAATATCATCGGCTATATTTTCCATTGTTTGAAATGGAAGCCCTACCATTATTCCAGAACCGACTTGGTATCCTAAGTCCTTTAGATCTTTAAGAGCAGCTATCCTATCCTCAAAGCAATGATGCTCGTCTTTTGGGTGTATTTTGTAATATAGATCCTTATTACTGGATTCTATCCTTAGAAGATATCTTCTTGCTCCGCTTTGAAACCATCTTCTATAAGTATCCTTGGTTTGTTCTCCACAAGAGAGGGTTACACCTATTTCTCCATTCGTTCTAGTTGCTACTTCTTTTAGTATGAAGTCGATCTTATCTATAAAAGCTGGTGTACTGATTTCTCCAGACTGTATCACTATGGAGCCATATTCACTTTTCCAGGCAAAATCTACAGCTTCTAGAACTTCTTGCACGCTCATCTCATATTTTTTCAGTTTTGTGTTTCCAACTCTTATTCCACAGTATAGACAATTTTTGGAACAGATATTTGAAAACTCGATAAGACCTCTAAAGTAGACCTTATTGCCGATGTATTCGTTTTTTATCTGGTAGGCTTTTTTATGAAGGAGGTCTTTTGACAGATATTTATCCAATGATAGTAGCTGTACTATTTCTTTTTTTGAGAAGGATTCCTTTTCAAGGATGTTATTAATGAATTCTTTCATTTATTGATGGTAGCGGGGAAGGGATTTGAACCCATCACAACTCGGATATGAGCCGAGTGCTCTAACCAACTGAGCTACCCCGCCAACTTTCCATATGCTTATATTTACAGGATACTAGGTTGTCAAGTATCAATGACTCTGATATATAATCAGTCATTATGCAAAGCGAAAATATGCAAACAGTTGGCGCGTATCTTAGGAAAAACAGGGAGCTTAAGGGTGTAAGTCTTGAAGAAATAGCTTCAAGTACAAAAATAAACATAAATATTCTTTCCTATTTGGAAAGTGATAAGTTTGACAAACTTCCAGCATCTGTTTTTGTAAAAGGATTTATAAGGACCTACTTAAGGTATCTTGGTGTAGAGCCAAAAGAAGCGATACTTTTTTATGAGCTAATAAGCAATTCTAACAAGGCCATAGATGACAAGATCAACACGCTTACAGAAAAAGAAGTTTGTAATCCTAAAGAAAAAATAAACAAAAGAGTTTTAATCGCAAGTATTGTCATTTCTGTTGTCTTTGCTTCTTTGCTTACTTACTATTTTGCTACAAATAATTCTTCAGAAAAATCCAAAAGTAAGATGATAGTTAAAATGCTTCCAGAGGGAAAACAGGTGCCATTACAGCCTCAGGGAATAACTATAAATACAGCTGTTGCTGCTCCTGCTGCCACACCTACTACATCAGTTACACCTGCTGCTCCGGCACAAGTACAAGCAACTGCGCCAGCAAGTGTTCCAGTAGTTACGTCTAATAATGCTGTTTCTACGACACCAGCACCTAAATCAGTATCAATGCAAACACAAACTCCCTCTCCATCTCCAGTAACAAATCCAGCTCAGGCAACACCCCAAACACAAACACCTCCAGCAACAGGTCAAGCTCCATCAATGATCCAAAAAGTTTTGGTAAGAGCTAAAAAAGATGTTTGGCTAAAGGTTCAGTTAGATGGAGCCAGTTCTTTTGATTTTTTATTAAGATCTGGTAATACAAAAAAACTAGAAGCTAAGTCTGAAATAAAACTATTAATAGGCGATGCATCTGCTGTTACCATAGACTACGATGGTCAAGTCATTAGCAACATTGGTAAAGAGGGTAACACAAAAACGCTGGTTTTCCCAGGTTTTGGCAGGTGGAAGGATGCAATGCTATAATTGTCCCA
>JBAXWW010000180.1:0-3441 GCA_037128215.1 bacterium
ACCCGGTGATGAAAGACAAGTGTATAATAATAAGCCATAGAAACAGCATCTTTGACGATTTAAGCAAACAACAATTGAGTCGGTAAAAAGCAGTGCAAAAATGAATTACAGCTTTTAAGAGCCTCGTCAAGGGACCTTAACAGCTTTGAGATCTACCGAACCAATACATTATTTTTCGTAGCAATCTTTACCTTCCGACTCTATTGTGAAATATTATGGTTTCACTGCAACCCACTAAATTATGCGGAGAGCCATAAATAAACATCATTGATGACTTGTTCTTATATATTCCCTAACTTTATCTATAAATCCTTCTCCCATATAAGCAGGATTATTTTTAAGGCCTTTAAGTAATGATGGGTCATTTATTATATTATCCATACAATTATCACAGTATAGCCTACTGGACATTAAGTACTTTCCCTCTATATATCCAGATATGTACCCTTCACCTTTATCAACTGTTTTATAGCACTTATCACAAATTTTCTCACCCTGATCCTCTTTGTGTTGTACCCACCATAATGAAGCTAAATATTTATAGTATTTTCTAATATTTTGTACATCAATACTAGTTATGTTTCGAGTATAAGACACTGTTGGAATATAAAAAATTCCGTTTTTATAATCAATAACTTGTGCACCAGGGTTATTCCCCAAAACTACCATATTATTAATTTTCACATCTGAATCTATCAGTTGAAATGATTCTGCCATAGAAAGCACCTCATTATTTCTTCCATAAATTACTTTTACTGGAGAATATATTTTTGAATAATCTAGTCCTATTTTAGTAGCATATTGCATAATTTTATTATTAATAATCCGATAATTTTTTCCTGTAATCTTGATCATTATCAAATCCCCTTTTTTATATCCGTCAACAAATGCTTCTGGAGTTAATACTACCGTATATTTTTTACCGTCAAAATAATGTTCTTCTGCATTAAGTTGGTTTGGCATATTTATCACACATAAAAACAAGCAAACAGTAAGTGCTATATTTTTTTTTATAAAGATTTTTGCCGTAACCCACGAAGTGTTTTGTCTCAGAATAAGTTTAACAAGGGTCACCAGAAGCGGTGGGAAATTTAAACTTGAAAAATCTAATAACATTACACACATCATTTGAATTAAGAAGAAACAATTTGAAGTCTCGATTATTAAAATATTTATCTACAATCAGATTTGCTTTCGTTATATCACTAACAATATGACTCAACATAAATTCACATAATCGCTCACTTTAAAAAAAACAATGTGTTTTTTTCTCAAAATGATTGGTTAGTGAAATAATTACTATTCATAGTACAAATCAGATAAATAGAAAACCAAGAAAATTGCTAAACATATTTGCGGAAGAAATTAAAGATCGACTTTTTGGTGAACACTTACAACATTATCGAAACAAAATGTAATTTATTGAGACCTGCTCTTTTAGACATACCAGAATTATAATATTTCGAAGCGATCGTAACGTAATCAAGCTTTGTGAGATTGAAGTTATTTCCTTGGCAAACCCTCTATCCACTCTTTGATCTTTACTGAGGATCCGTACTCTGGTGAATATGAAACTGGCCTACTATATGGCGGTTCACCACCCCATACGACTACGCTACCCGGGCTATCTTTAGCTGGCCAGTATACCATACTTATTGTCATCCTCTCTTGGTATGCTGGCTGATTACTAACCGAGTAGCGCCCACGTTCTATATTCTCTCGCCTCACAATGCAAAACATTGTAACAATGCCGTCCATTGATGACGCTCGCAGATCATCAGGTAAGAGCTCATATGCCTGATCAATGCTATTTTTTGTAAAATCCCAAATCATCGCCCGTCCCTTAAGTGCAGGCCGCCATTTCGATGAAGTCTTTACACTACTCATAAATATTTGTGACTTGACCTCAGACGCAATACGAAATTGGCTTTCTTTATTGGCAATTCTCTCAGATTGAACAAAGGCCTCTAAGTTTTTTGAGATCTCTGTTACATTCATCTCCTCAGGAAGACTTGCTATCAGTGGAACAATACTCTCATCCGCTTTTTTAAAGTCTTGTACCTTTAATCTTTCCAAGTAAGTTGCTAATCCAAGTAATGTAACATCATTTTCCGACTTTAAAAGCGCCTCACGAATTGTATCCTGTGCTAATTGGATGCGATTTGAGTTTCCAGTACCATCAAGATAATTCAATACTTTTTTGACAAATGCCATCCGCATACGAAAATGCTCTTCAACACCAGCAAGATCTCGTAAAAGATTTTCACGCTGAGTACTGATAGATGGCAGGTTGTAAAAATTGTCCAAGCCTGCAAGATCAATTTTCAGTTGGATCAAAAGGCTGTTTGCTGCTTTCAGGTTTCCACTATCAACGTGCTGTTGAGCTACCTGAAGTCGCTCAAGCGATTGCTTAAGGATGCTTTTCTGCGTATTTACTGTATTCGTATACCAAACCGATACAATAATACCAATGACTACAGCTACTATCGTAACTTTAGTTTTCATTTATTTAACCCCTTGTATCTTTTCTTAGAATATCTTTGAAATAAAACAAAAGTATTATATGCGGGCATCTCTATTAATTCTTGAATAGCTATCCATTAAGCTTGTTTGACAAGCATTTTCTGCTTGAAAGATTCAACATAAATAAAAGCATCTCAACACATCGGAACATATCCAATGGATCTTACTTTAAAACACAGCTTTAATACTTATTCAGTAAGCCACAGTTATGATAACGCATGTTATAACGAGTAAATATCGGCATTCTACTCTACAATCCCAAATACCGATAATAGCTAGCGCGAGAAATCTTCAGCGTGGCACAGATCTCGCCGATGCTGATGCTCATGTTTTTGCTCATTTTTCTTGCCATCTGCACTTTCGGATCATCCTTTGAGATTTTGGGTCTCCCCCCTTTTCTTCCTCTCGCCCTTGCTGCCGTAAGGCCTGCCTGGGTACGTTCCTGAATAAGGCGGCGCTCAAATTGAGCCAGAGTGCCGAAGATGTTGAATATCATTTCCCCGGATGCCGTAGTGGTATCAATACCGCCGTCATTGATAGAGCGAAAGCCTACTCCCCTCTTCTGTAACTGTTCAACAATATCTATCAGGTTCCGGAGTGAGCGGCCAAGCCGGTCAAGACGCCAGATGATGAGGGTGTCGCCTTTTTTCAATTCTTTCAGACACTCGGGAAGTCCCGGTCGTTCAGCTTTCGATCCGCTGATCTGGTCGGAAAAGATATGCTGCTTTTTGCAGCCTGCTTGTTTGAGGGCATCAAGCTGCAGGTTCAGTTCCTGGCCTGAAGTTGATACCCTTGCATAACCAATCAGTCGTCTTTCCATAAATTCCCTTGCTAATCTTAAAAAGCACCCATTTTAACGGATTTATGAAATATAGAAATACGACATGGTTTTATAAGACATAAAGAGTCCAAAAAGAG
>JBAXWW010000181.1:0-3359 GCA_037128215.1 bacterium
AAGGGTGAATTCTTTTCTCATGGTGACGATCATAAAAAAGGACTACAGGAATAAGATCGTCGTCATCTAGACTTCTATCAAAAACATACCAATCCAAAAAAAGATTTATTCTTTCTATATAATTTCTACTATCCTCATGAACAACGCCACTAAGAGAAAAGAATTCACCCTTTGCTCTTTCTATTTGCAGTCGGTAATTACCACTGCTAAATTCTTCAACAACCTTTTCAAAATAAATTTTAAAATCCATATAATAAATTTACTACCACATAATCGTTGATAAAAAAAGCCCCTGGCATAAAGCCAGGGGCCTAAAATCAACGTCCTAACGACGATTTATCTTCTTTTTTTTGCCTTTTTAGCTTTTTTAGGAGCTTTCTTGCCTTTCTTAACAACTTTCTTTACTGCCTTTTTAGCTTTTTTAGCTTTCTTAACAGTTTTCTTTACTGTCTTTTTAGCTTTTTTAGCTTTCTTTGTTCTTTTTCTCTTAGCGCCTTTCTTTCCACCACGTGCCATTTTTACACTGGAAACGTCTCCATCTTTATCGATGTAGAATAGATAGTCAGCTTCTCTCTTAAGATTAAGAACTTTTACTACCTCTGGTTTTCCTTTCTGTCCTTTTGCGCCGCCACGAGCCATCTTTACTCTTGCGATGTTACCATTCTTGTCGATGTAATAAAGATAACCTTTCTCTCTCTTAACTCCTGCTCTTGAAACTTTCATAAGGTTTCCCCCTCCTTATATTTCTTCGAGTTCTTTTTGAACTCCGTTTAACAACACCTATTATAATGTATAAATTAAACTTTTGTGTAGTCTTTTTTTTTATTTTTTAAAAAAAGTTTCCGACGGGATTTATTTCTTGTCCCTTTTTATAAGAATAAGGGATGCGACGAGAAACAAGAAATTGGCTCCCCACGCAGATAAATGGGCCTCTATTCGTCCTGAAATCCCCATACTAAGAAGGATCGAGAATAGTATCCAGTAAACAAAGACGAGCACAAAACCTATACCTATATTGAGTCCGACGCCACCGCGTCTATGTTGACGTACTGCAAACGGAAGACCAATAAAGCACATAACCAAACCAGCAAACGACATAGAATACCTTTTATTCAGCTCAACATTGTACTTAGCCGGAGAAAGACCTGAACTCTGTAGGTCTTTGACGTATTTTCTTAGTTTAGAAGTGTCCAGGTAGTCTGAATTTGCTTCTATTTTCTTAAGATCATCTGGTTTCTCTCTAAGATAAATAGTTTTTTCTGGGATTATGTTAACAACGGCGTGTCCACTGGTAAAGGTCGTTTCCTTTACGTCTAATAGGAGCCAGTTACCTTTTTTATGATAAAATGCCTGCTTAGCATATACATGGTCTGTCATCTCAAAAGCATCATTAAAATGATAAACGTTCATTCCTGATATTAATTTGTTAGATGAATCATAGGAATAGATATTGTAGATAACGCCCTTATCTCTAAACCATGCTTTATCCTGATGAAGGTTGTTATAGAAACTATCATTTTTATGAAGTATATCTACCATCCATATTTTTTGAGCCTGGAAGTTAGATATAGGAAGAATATAATCAGAGAAATAAAAAGAACTTATACTAATTAAAGTTACCGCAAGAAACATCGGACTTGCCACATGTATTAGGCTTCTACCACTGCAATACAGGGCCACCAGTTCATTGTGTTTAGATAGATAAGAGAAAAGCATCAATGTAGCTATCAAGACGCTTACAGGCATCATTTGAATGGCAATACTAGGAATCTTAAACATGTAATAGAGAGAGACAAGGGAAAAAGAAGCATCCAAGTTCCACACTCTTGAGAGTAGATCTATGCCTACAAATAGGATTATTAAGATAAAAAAGACAAGAAAGAACCTTTTTAGAAATTCCGTTATTATGTAACGACTAAATATCCACACTTTGGACTATTCTATGTCGTCATCTGTAGGTAGGTCAACTGTATAAACTTCACCTGGCATAGACTGAAGCCTAGCTTCACTGCTAAGGAATGTTATTTCTTTTAATTCAGCTTCTGCAGCATTAGATATGTTTTCATTTGAATGGAAATATACTTTTGATGCGGCTATTTCTCTTAGAGCAAGCACCACTTCTTTATTGTCCTTATCTATAAGTGGCTGTGATCCCTTTAATATTTGTTTTGCTCTTCTAGAAGCAAGGTGTACCAATGCAAACCTGTTAGGAACCTTCTGAAGACAATCTTCAACTGTAACTCTTGCCATAATATAAAACCCTCCGCTTACTTTGAACCTGTGTGTTTTGACATGTTTGGACCCAAAAATCAAGGGGAAAATATACCACCCCTTATTCCCGTTAAACCATAAATATAATCTACCGGGACCCGTGTTCTAAAAAATGTGTTTTTTACACGTTTTTTAGCCACTCCCTCTCACTCGACCAAACCTCCCTGCTCGGTCGGTTTTAGTCTCGCTACTAGAGGTCCCTGTATATTATATTTAGGGTTTAACGCAAGGATACAGGGTGGCTTATTTGAAATCGGGAATATATTCCTCTGTGGCGGAGTCAAAGTCCTGAACGTAACCATCGTTGAAGTCCAGCTCAATAAAAAAATCACAAACCTCATCATAATCGCTATGACTTAGCTTCCTAGACAGGACCTTATGATCGAGCGCCTTATATATAGGACAATATTGAGACATAAGACTTACCAAGGTACCAGTTCCATTTATTTGTTTTATAGCCCTTAATACACCTTTAGAATTTTCTACATGTCCAGGAAGAACTAGATGCCTTATTATCAAACCGCTTTTCATGAGACCATTATTATTAAAAGAATCTTTTTTCTGTCGTCTCATCTCCGATATTACATTGATAGCATTTTCATAATAATTCGGAGCCTGAGAATATTCTATTGCTATTTTGTTATCGCTGTATTTAAAATCAGGAAGATAAATATCAACAAGGCCATCCATCGCTTTTATACTATTCAAAGATTCATATCCGCCGCAATTCCATACAAAAGGAAGATCAAATCCCTGCTTACGCAAGGTTTGCATTATTGAAATTAATTTATCTGTGTAAGGCGTCGGAGTAACAAAATTTATATTATGAGCGCCCTTTTCTTTTAGCTCATAACAGATATCCATTATTTTGCCAGAATCAAAATCCATGCCGCTGCCAAGATGACTTATCTTGTAGTTCTGACAAAAAAGACACCTAAGGTTACAGTTACTAAAAAAAATAGTTCCAGACCCATTTGTACCAGAAATAGGAGGCTCTTCCCAATTATGTAACTGATAAATATTTACTTTTATGGAATCTGTTTTTAGACAAAAAGGTTCTTTATTACAGAACCTGGGACAATTATAGC
>JBAXWW010000182.1:0-3341 GCA_037128215.1 bacterium
ATAAGGTAGTACATATTTTTTAAACCTTTTTTTGTTTAAAGGTTTAACTATAAATCTTGATGCACCTTTTTTAGCTATATCTGCAACATTTTTTCTGTCACAATTTTTAGAAATAACTAGAACATTATTATTAGCTCCAGCATTTTTAACTAGCAATGGTAACATAAGCTCAACATTAAAATCCTCTACATCATAATCCAAAAGAACAACACTATTGTCATAATTTATATCTGATAAATTAGTATTGTACGGATAAACAGAGACCATTCCTTCCGAGGAACTTTCAATCAAAACACTTAACATTAGATCGTCTCTAGTAAAAGCTATTATTCTTTTTTGATTATTGTTTTCCATAGTCACCCCTATTTAACACCAAGATTCAAAGTATATGCCATCATCTTATACAAAAGTTTGGCAGCAGTAAACTGAGAATAATGATTAACTCCATCTGGAGCAAGTTCAACTATATCCATACCTATAACTTTTTTCCCTTTTATAGCCGATTTAAGCACGTCCAGCGTCTGATACCACCCTAAACCACCAGGCTCAGGCGTTCCTGTAGAAGGCATTATAGAAGGATCAAGCGCATCTATATCAAAGGTTATATAGAGATTATCTCCAAGCATTTTGTTTATTTCTGAAGCCATATCTTTTTTATTCATCTCATGAGCAAAAAGAATTTTTTGCCCTGTTTTTTCCAAATAATAAGCTTCTTCAGAAGAAACACTTCTTATTCCTACAGAGACAACTTCATTGATCGATGACATATGCTCTCTGATTCTTCTTATTACACAAGCATGAGAATATTTTGAATCTTCATAAGTATCTCTAAGATCAAGATGCGAATCAAAATGCAGAATAGAAATATTCTTTTTGTGTTCAGCTAAACCTAAAAACACGCCATAACTAAGACTGTGTTCTCCGCCTAATACAACAGGAACCTTTCCATCCTTAACACAGTTGCTTACACATTGTTTTATTTTTTCTATATAAGAAGGTGCATCGTCAGCCTTTATAGCTGGCATTGTATGTACTGGAACATCTATAGCTTCTTTTTTGAATTCAACATCGTACGCTTCGAGCTGAAAAATACAGTCTATCATAGACTGTGGTCCCTTGGACGTACCATGCCCATAACTTACGGTTAGTTCCATAGGTACAGGTATGATTACAAAATGAGCATCTTTGTAGCTTTTATTGAAGTCTAAAAAATCGTTAAAGATAGGCTGCACTTTTAGACTAGAACTCCACTATCATAACGGCAGAAGAAACTACTGTAGTCCAAACACCATTCTTGCCTTCTGCTGATTGTGTTATATTCATCGTCTTAACTATTTGTTTATTCATTTTCCATATCTCACGCCTTTCATCATATCTAAGACTATCATCGACGGAAATACCAAGAGTAGTGGCCAACATGTCAGCAGCTAGATCTTCTGCATAATCTCCAGCCACCTTAGCTGTTTGTCCGCATCAATGATGCTCGCTGATATAACCATATTTGCTTTTATCCGACGGAATAGCAAGACCAACAGAGGCAGCTATAAGTCTATTAGCCTCGTTGGTAGCATTCTCAGATATAACGCAAAAAACTATCTGACCTTGTTTTAATCTTTTTAGTCCCTGTTCTCTTGTGATTATTTTACACTTAGGAGGAAAAATAGAAGAAACTCTTACAAGATTGTGGGGAGCTATCCCTGCAACTCTTAAAGCCTCCTCGAACGAAGCAAGTTTTTCTTTGTGTCTTCCAACACCTTTGGTTAAAAATACTGCTACTGGTACCAAGATAGTTTCTCCTTTTTTTTAAGCTTTAATGAAACCACATTTAGTACCATTATTGGTAAGGGTCAATTAATTTTAGAAAAATATTTATCAAAGAAAAAAAGAGATCTTCTGGAAAAAGCCAACTTGTTCTCAAACTTGCTTTTTGTCTCCATAAAAGCCTTTTTATCGTCAGAAGACAGCGCTGGTAGTAAGCCAAAATTTATCTTCATCGGCTGGAAGTCTTTTGGGTCAGCACTTATAAGATAGTTCTGCAAAGCTCCCATAGCTGTAAAGTTAGGAAGCACAGGCAACTCTATATTTTTTAATCTTATTAGAAGAGATCTTAGAACAAAAAAACTTTGGGCTATTGACTCAATGTATCCTTCAACGCCACTTATCTGCCCGGCAAGAAACAAGTTCTTCTCTCTTTTCAGGCTCATATCACCATTCATTACCCTTGGAGCATTTACAAAAGTATTTCTGTGCATAGAGCCAAGTCTAACAAATTCGACATTCTCTAATCCTGGAATTTTGCTGAAAATTCTTTTTTGTTCAGGGTATGTAAGACGGGTTTGAAAGCCAACTATATTATAGATATCACCAGCAGCTCTATCCTGTCTAAATTGAACAACAGCATAAGACCTTTTACCGGTCCTTGGGTCTATTATACCATCGCTTCTCATTGGTCCATACAACAAGGTATCAGGGGAATCCTCTGCCATAACTTCAACAGGCATACAGCCTCTAAAAAACACTCCTTCATCCCCAGAATGAACAGGTATTTTCTCTCCTTTCTTCAATTCTTCCACAAACTGGTAATATTCTTCCTTTGAAAAAGGAGCATTTATATAATCACCTTCCTCGCTTTCTCCACCTCGTGAAGCCCTAAAACAGATATTCATGTCTATACTGCTGTGTTCTACGAGTGGTGCTATTGCATCATAAAAATAGAGATATTCTTCACCTATTACAGCCTTAAGTTCTTTTGATAAACTGGCAGACGTGTGTGGCCCAGAAGCCAGAACAACAGCATCATAATCTCTTAACAATGTCCCAAGCTCTACGACTTCCTTATCAATAATAGTAATACCCTTTGTAGATGAAATCCTGTCAGTCACCTCTATTGAAAAATCTTCTCTAGAAACAGCAAGAGAGGATCCAGCAGGAACAGCATGTTTATCTGCTACAGATATGAGCATAGATCCACAACGACGAAGCTCTTCTTTTAGAAGACCAGCGGAATTATGAAGTTTATTACTTCTAAGGGAGTTAGAGCAAACAAGTTCGGCCATTTTATCTGTGGAATGTATTCCATTTAGATATTTGGAAGAAAGCCGAGGTTCATAAAGAACAACTTCTATTCCCTTATTGGCTAACTGATAAGAAAGTTCTGATCCTGCCAAGCCTGCACCAACAACACAAACTACAGGCATATGTTAATCCACCCAAACGTCTTTATAAGGAAGCCACCCTGTATCACCATATACATCCTTTATATATATCCAGCCTTTTTTTGATCCAAGATATTTATAGGTTTCATATTTAAGAGCAGACTCCTTATACTTGTCCTGTGACCT
>JBAXWW010000183.1:0-3340 GCA_037128215.1 bacterium
AGATATAATACGAACCTGTATATAGATAGTAATAGATTTTAAGATAGACCTTCTTTACATGTTACTTTAAAACTTGCAAAGGGAACTTGTAAAGAAGGTCTATCTTAAAACCTGTTACTATACAAAATGATTTAGAGTTTTTTGATCGTTACTACAAAACCCCATTCATCCATTGATTAAATTTATTCCTAAATAAAACTAAGGCTACAATTGCTACAAATACAGATATTAAGAATAGCCACAAACCATATGGATAGTATGCGCTTGCGATATATGATGTAAAAAAAGTTGCGGCTATAAGAGCATAATATCCACCAACAAAGGTAGAGGCCCATTTTTGAGGAGCTATTTTTGTTAATAATGACAAAAATATCGGAGTTATACACATTTCAGCCATAGCAAGAAAAAGAGATGCTACTACAATATTAGGTAGTTTGATTTCTCCTACAGACAAAGAACCTACCATCGCAACCCCGATAAGTAATAAAACAAGTCCTAGTATGAATTTGTTAATTGTTGTAGGGTTTTTATTTGTTTTAGCTAACTTAATCCACAGCCAAGCAAATACTATACAGAATAAAAAAGTTGGAAAACTTAGCAGTGCAGATATCCATGATGCGGGGATAGTATACGTAGTTGACATCCAAGTCCAAAACATGGGAGCATCGGACAGATGACCTTCTGCATAATCTAAGGCTGCACTTCCTGTTTTATAAGGAATAATAACAGCAAGAAAAAATAATAAAACTATAAGAGACAGACTCTTAGCATTGACTTTAAAAGTGGTTTTCTTTATTTCTGAAGGAACATGTCTAAGAAGATACAGTGCTATAAGCATAAATATTCCAGCAGATAAAAAACCTATCGACCAGCCAAATCTTTCCCCTAATGTACCACAGATCAAAGGTGCAAAAAAGGCTCCTATATTTATAGCTAAGATAGTCAATATAAAGCCACTGTCTCTTCTGGCATCATTTGCATCATCATATAGATTGCCAAGAAGTACATAGACACTTGGTTTGTATAGCATTGCACCTACAGCTATTAAGGCTAAGGCTGTATAAAGCAAAAAAGGTGAATGTGCTATAGAGCTTGCAATCAAAAAACAACAGCCAATTATGCTCACTATTATAGACAAGATTAGGCCTTTTCTTTGCCCCAGCCACATATCAATAATAAATCCACCCAAAAGAGGTGGAAACATTACTAGTGCAAGAAACCAGCCATAGACAAGACCGGCCTTTTCTGTGTTGAACAATAAAAAGTGCACCATAAAGAGAACTAATAGTGTTCTGACACCATAGTAAAACATTCGCTCAAGAGCAAAAATGGTAAAGAGTGGATAATAACCTTTAGGTTGAAAAGAGTTCATCTTTCTATCCTCCTAAATTCAGTGTTTTTAATATTTCTACAAAGGCCATATTTACTACTCTGTTCATTATACGGTCTCTTGCTCCAGTGATAAGTTCTTTCTTAGAATAGAATTTATCTCCAAACAAAAAACCAAAATAGACAAGTCCTACTGGTTTGTCTTTTGTAGCACCGTCAGGACCAGCTATACCAGAAACAGATACGGCTATATTAGCACCTGTTATTTTTTTAAGGCCATACGCCATTTCCTTAACAACTTCCTCAGACACAGCCCCATGTTTATCTAATGTCTGATGCTTAACTCCAAGTATACTTTTTTTAGTCTCGTTGCTGTAAGAAACAACTCCACCAAGAAAAACCTTGGAAGCACCAGGGTTTTTTACAAATTCACCAGAAATATTACCGCCAGTTATGGACTCTGCAAAAGAGACTGTTAAGCCTTTTTTCTCTAAAAGCTCCAAAAGCAATAACGATAGATCCTTATTTTCTGTAAAAAAGACACCAGCATCCTTAAATATTTTTTCTGCTTTCTCAAAGACAGGACTTAAATCTTTTATCAATGATTCATTCTCTACATATCTACTTAAATGGATCTCACACCAGGAAGAAGCAGTAAAATAGTAACCTATTTCCACATCTTCCTTAAAAGGTTTGAATAGCTCTGCAACAAAGCTTTCTCCTACGTTGTAAAGCCTATACACCTTAGTATAGATACACCCCTGTATAAGGCCAAAATTCTTTAATTTTGGAGCTAGATAATCTTTTATCATTGGTTGATTTTCTCTTGGTGGACCAGGCAACAGAACAAAGACTTTTTCAGACTTTTGATTATCAGCAGTAGATCTATAGATCATACCTGGAGCAGTACCAAAGTTATTTGTTAAGAACTCTGCACCATCTATCAATTCAGCCTGTTTCCTGTTTGATTCAGGCATTGGTCTGTTAAGTATTTTAAATAAAGAAATTATTTTCTGATATTGTTCCTCATTAAAAATAAGTTTTTTATCCAAATATTTAGAAAGAGCTTCTCTTGTAATATCATCATCTGTTGGCCCTAGCCCTCCAGTAAGGATAACAAGATTCACAGAACTTATATGCTCAATAGCAGAGACCATATCATTGATGTTATCATCCACACTTAATCGGAACTTAACTTTTATTCCTTTGTCCTTTAAATAGCGACAGATATAGGTAGAGTTAGTATCATCAATTTTACCGAACATTATTTCTGTTCCGACAGATATTATTCCTGCTGTTTTCATAAAATATTCCTTATAGAGTTTTATTTTCTCAATCAGTAGATTATTTCTATGTTATTTCTTTTACAAAAAGCAATTAAGGACGATCTTACTCTCTCTGGATGTGAGAATCTTTCTAAGTTCAAAATCATGCTCTTTATTCTGTCCTTATGGTCAATATATTCAACAAGGCCATACTGCTTATCTATCATCGTAAAGAACAGAACCTTAAAATACATTCTTTTTATTTCTTTTGCATATAAGGTCCTTTTCAGATAAGTAGGCAGTTCCTTGTGGCAATATATTATGTGGTCATCGTATATTTTGATGTAACTGGATTTGGTCCATATGAATTTGGCAAAACACAAAATAAACGGAAGATAGACGTCCGTTATGAAACCCGGCATGAGCTGGTATCTTATGACAAAATAGAACCAAATAACGACGAGAAACATCCATCTGTCTGTAAAATACTTATAAGAGTATTTTTCACATGTGGTTGACATCGTTCAAGCTCCCCAATAAACTAACTTACCGTAATGATGAAAGAAAACAAACTTCATTTAATAAGACCAGAAGACGTGCTGGCTCTTTTGATGATAATACCATCAATCTGGGTCACAAGTCCATCTGAGTATTACTACCTATTCAATGGTAATTTACTAGTATCAAAACATACTACAGCGCTTATGTTGTTACTTCTATTTGCAATCTTCACATCACTATATGAG
>JBAXWW010000184.1:0-3249 GCA_037128215.1 bacterium
TTTCGGAAACAGACCACTCTTTTTGAGAGCCTTGTTATAGTTGTATTGAACATCCCTATACATCAAAGGCTGTCCATTTTTCTGAAACACATAATTGCACTTACTGGAGTTGTATTGTCTTAAAAGGCTCTGTTTCATTGTTTCATTGATGCTACAATACCTGACTTCGCCGTTCTTTGGTCGTTCTTTCAAATACCCAAACTTTCTGTGCCTGTCCCAAACTACCACATCCCTTATCGTTAACTGTTCTTGCGTGAAATCAACACATCCCTTTTGTAACCCAGCCATTTCTTGTATCCTAGATGCTGTATAAAACTGCGTGATAGCAAGGTCGTAGAACAGAGCATCACAGTTCTGCTTTAATGATTTCAAAAAAGTAACAAACTCTTCTGGGCTCATTTTCTTTTCTCGCACAGGGATGTCTTTTATCTTTCCCATAGCGTAATGACGTTTTAGTATTGGGTTGACGCACTTATAGTCGTCGTTCTCCTTATACCAGTTAAAAAGCACTCTCAACTCTTCAAGTTCTTTGTCAAAGTTGTATCTTTTTTTATAGCCGTCTTTGATTGTTTTGCCTTTTGCATTTCGGATTATGTTATCTATATGGGAGGGTGTAATATCAGATATTCTGTAAGCAAAAAGGCTTTGTATAAAACTGCTTCTATACAACTTTGTTTCAACAGAGGACTTCTCCAGTGAGGGGAAAACAGCCTCTTTGTATCTGTTCCATACTTCACTGATAAGAGGACTTTTTGGTTTGTGGTTATCCCTCATATCTTTTGTTGAATAAGCATTTCGCCAGTCCATAGCTTCTCTCAGCGTATAGAACATTCGGCTATCTTTTTTGCCTTTAATACATTTTAACGCTCTGAACTTTTTAGAGTTTTGTGGTTCGGTATATTTGTTTTGTTTTTCGTCCCATTTCAGCAACATAGATATGCCAGAATGTCGCTCAACTTTTATTTCTTTTCTTGGCTTAATTGGAGCTTTCCCCATTATAAATCTCTCCTTCATTAACCCAATCAAAGATTTCTTGTGGTATAAAACGAAGTAATTTGCCACGCTTTCGGAATGGAATCTTCCCTTTGGATTTTAAGTTATAGATGTATCCAATAGAGACGCTAAGGAATTGGGCAACATCCCTAACATTCCATATTCCCCGACTTGATATGTTATTTTCAAAGACCTGCTTGTCTTCTTTTAATACTAGCACGCTTGTATTGTTTTTGTTATTCATTTTATGCCTCTGTTAGCCTCTATAATTTCGGACAGCTTCTGAAAGTCATAACCGAATATCTCGCTTAATTCCGCTATGGAATGATGACGGGCTAGGGTGACAGTAAAGATTTTACTCCACAGTCTTCTTATGTTTAACGTACCTATGGGTTTTATATTTTTAGATTTAATATGGCCTATAATCTCGTAGGTGAGTTTGTTAGTGTTCTCGTTGTCAATGTTTGCAACTCTTATTTTCAACGTCTGTAATGTAGCGTCCTTTAACTCACCTTTTCTCATTTTTATCTCGTTGTTGTGTATGCCTCCATTTATTTCAATAGCTAGTCTTAATTGAGGAAAAAACAGGTCTATATTGTGGTTAGAAATCCATATGCTTTGATAAAACTTGGTGCGGGTATAATGCCTTACCTTGCCAGCCATATCTCGCTCAAATGACGTCTTTTTGGCTTCTAGAACATACTTTTTATTCAGCACCCCTGATAAAGCCCAATATGCTTTATTGAGGCTATTGTAATTAACAGATGAGGTTTGCCCCTCACAAATCCCTAACTCTTGCCGTATAGCCTTTTTTGTTTTTGTTTGTCCTTTGTCTATAAGGGAAAGATGCCAGAGTATTTTCTGGGCTATTAGGGCTGTTTTAGGTGTGACCTGTTTTTCTTCCAACTCTGACACTAATCCTTGATTAACTCGTTCTGCGTTTAATCGTTCTTTTTTTACTTCATTTGATACTAACATTTTAGCCTCCATTGGATACAACATCCCTTATGTTATTGCTCTTTATCCCTCACTGTTTCTTACTAAATAAATACATCCACAAAAGGATTTAATTTTAGTAACACGCAAGAAGTAGCATCAAATATGACTTAAAATATGGAAGAAATCTGCGGAACATTATTAGATTTTTTTAAAGAATGTTCTGTTTATATATGAGGTTTAACAATTTTTCTAACTAAATCAGCGTCAACCTCTTTGTAGTCGGCGCTTTCATCGTGTTCTTCCTTTTTGAACAAGGCGTTAGTTGTTATGGCAACTATGTTATACAGGCATTTACCGAAAGCATTTCTACAAAAAAAAGATAATTTGATTATAAAATCGCTTCGCTCTACGTTTTTACCTACCCTTTTAGTGGCACACTTGTCAACAAAGCTGGACGTCGCCTTAGGGAGGCTTTTTAGTTGTATCTCTACTTCATCTGTAACGGATTTTATCTTGCTTGTTAATTCTTTAGACAAGCTAAACTCTGTATAGTCAATAATGCTTTTTTGTTTCTTTATAGTTTTTAGGAGTTTTGTGAGTGAGTCTAGAGTTTCTTTAAGTCTCTTCCGTCTTGAAATTATGTCTGGGAAATAACGTTCTCCTCCGTATCGTAAATGAAACATCAAAGTGACCAAGAAACTTGTTGCCAAGAGATTCTTTTCAGACTTAGTGTGTCTATATTTTTCTAGTCCTTTCCAAACAGGGAGCAAATCAGGATTGTTTAAAATAGATTCTGCTCGTTTAGTATAGTTAGGGTCACCAGTTTCAGAGGGCAATGCGCAAAAAAAAGCTTCTTTAACCCACGCAGGCAAGTTTTTATGCGTTTTAACGGCATACTTAACCTTAGGCTCTAATCTCTGAAGAGTAACTTTCATAATTGCCATCTAACGAATGACTATATATGAAAATAATGTGTTTGTGTATTGCTTTTGACACGAGTTATCTGGTGTCTGAATTATAGATTATTTTCTGGATGTTGTTGATATGAGGAAATATCTACAGTTTTGTATTTTTTAGCTTCTTTTTCATCTAGTATTTTATGATTAGTGTCCTTATAAATTGGTTTTCCGGGTACTATTACTAGTTTTGGGAATGTTAAGTCGTTGTTTGCTATTTCCTCTTCAATTGCTTTGCGCTTTGGGTATAAATAAGGAATTAATTCCTTTAAGATGTTTACCCTTAAATCAAGGTCACAAGCACCTTTAGATATTTCTATAAGTTCTAACACAGGATTAAATCCTTTGTGCTTTTTCTCTA
>JBAXWW010000185.1:0-3244 GCA_037128215.1 bacterium
TGCTGGTTTTAGATATTTTTTGAATAGTGAGCTTAATTCTTTTGCAAGACTTGAATATTTTGAAGGTAGAGGTTCTAGAGGTTTTATGTTTGGTATAGGAGATAGTTTTTAATGAAAGACACTTTTATTTATCTTACAGTGGAATACCCACTTATCTCTGGTTTTGTTAAGTTTGCTGTTTTGGCGACGCTTGGAGAGTTGTTAATAAAAAGAGATCTTAAAAGAATATATCAAAGAGCTTTTGTTTGGGGTTGCCTTGGTATTTTAATCACTTTTGTTTTTCCGATCTATAGTTACGGCGTAGATGCATTAATATCCAAGAAAATGCTACCGGTATTTAACAATGGGTACCTTTTAACAATATCTAATGCCTTTTGGAAATCGACCTGGATGAATATGATCTTTGCCTTTCCTATGATGACGGCTCATAGAATAACGGATATGTTGATAGACAAGGGCGCCTTGTTCTCAAAATGGGATATCGTAGATATCTGGCACCGAATAGATTGGAGAAATATGTGGAAGGTTGTAGCTCCGTCTATTTTGTGGTTTTGGATACCAGCACACACTATCACTTTTTGCTTAGCACCTGAATACAGAATAATAATGGCAGCGTGTCTATCTATTTGTCTAGGTGCGATCCTTGCTTTTGCTAAGGGGAGATCAAAAAGTCTATAACGAGGTGTTTATGAAAGCTAAAACAATCCTGTTTTTGTTTATTTCAATAACGCTGTTATCGTCCTGCTTAGAGAAAAATAAAGAGAAAGTTCTTAATATTTATTCAAGACAAAAAATACAAAACATAGAACCAGCTAAGGCTTCTACTGTCTATGAAGAGAGAGTGTCTAGGCAGATTTTTGAGACATTGTATGAATATAGTTATCTAGGAGACCAGGATGAACTAATCCCATTAATAGCGGAAGCACTTCCTAAAATTAGTAAAGATGGATTAACATATACAATAAAAATAAAACCAGAGATTAAGTTCATTGATGATACTTGTTTTAAAAGTACTAAAGGTAAGGGACGCTCTGTTAAGGCTCAAGATGTTATTTATTCCTTGAAATATTTTGCAGCGTCACCTCCTTTTAAAAGATCGTTTTTTATGTACTATATAGATGGTTTAATAGATTTTAGAAAAAATGCAAAACTTGCATATAAAAAAGGGATCGATAGAGTTACTTTCATAAAGAGAAATGAAGTGTCTGGTCTTAAATTGGAAGACGAAAACACTGTAAGTATAAAGTTAGTGCAGCCATGTCCTTATTTTATAGAGACTATGATCCAACCTGGAGCTAGTATTATTCCGATAGAAGCTCTTGAGTATTATGGTGACAAGTTTAACGAACATCCTGTAGGAACTGGTCCCTTCATGCTGGATTCACTTAATAAAAACGGCAAAACAATATTGGTAAAAAATAAAAATTATGTTCATACTAAATATCCTACACGTGGTTCTGAAGAAGAGGTAAATAGAGGATTCTTAAAGGATGCCAATTTACAGCTTCCTTTGATAGACAAAATAGTTATTAAAAATATAAGCACTGATAGAGAAAGAGAGATTGCCTTTAACAAAGGTGAAATAGATTTATATAGTCCTGAACAAGAATCTTTTTATGATTATTTCCCAAATGATAATCATCTGTCTAAAGCATCTTTAGACCTTGGTGTAGGTGTCGAGCAGGTTAATAACTCAAAGTTTTCAGGATTGCTCCTTAATATGAAAGACCCTTTAATAGCGAAGAATAAATTCCTTAGAAAGGCAATTATACATTCCTTTGATAACGCAAAGAACATTTCTGTCTTTTTCTATGAAAAGCCAATTACAGCTTACTGGATAATACCGCCTAATGTTTTTGGGTATGATTCTAATTATAGGAACCCATGTGCGTATAATATAGAAGAGGCAAAAAAAGATTTAGCAAAAGCAGGTTATCCTAACGGAAAGGGTCTTGAGGAGCTAGTTCTTCTTTTAGAAAGAACACCTTTAATGGGTAGGGTGGGTAAGTTTTTTGCCGAATCAGCCTCTAAGGTGGGTATTAACGTCAAACTGGAGTTTGTTGATCAATTAGAAGATGTGAAAAAAATTATAAGTGAAGGTAATAGAAAAATTCATATATTCGCTGTGTCAGAATATTCTCTTTTTAGTACGCCAGAGGCATTATTAAGAATGTTCTATAAGGGAAAACTTAAATATAAAACCAATTACTCATCTTATTACAATCTGGAATATGAAAATCTATATGAAAAGGTCGCATTAATAAATAAAGGGCCTGAAAAACTTAAATTACTTAATAGAATGAGGGATATTGTTATAGAAGATCATGTTGTTATTCCCCTATCTTTCTCACTTCTTTATAGACTGCATTATGATTATGTTAAAAATTATAAACCTCATGTTATGATGTTTGATAGATATAAATATGTAAATATAGACACAGAACAAAAGAAGCAAATAATTAAAAAACTACCAAAATAAAATATTTATTATCTTTTTATTAGTTCTTTAGCCCTTCTAAAATCTGACAGTCTCTTCTCTAGCATGCTAGTATAGAAAGAAGCTGTATTAATATCTTTTGATATCTTCTCCATAAGGTTCATGATTTCAAGCATCTTGTTGTCATACAAGAGCTTGTTGGAAGAAAAATTAGAAACTGTATTCATTAATTTTATAACATCAGGAGATGATATCAACGATAATGTCTTTTGTGATAATCTGCCTTCATTGTTATTGAGTTCCTCTTCAACTATTGCCCATGTCTTTTCTATTATCTGAGTGTTTGATCCTGATTTTAATGCTGTATAGTTCATTATCTTTGATCTGGCATCTTTAAGCTCAGAAATGTTTTTTACCGCATAATTAAAGTCACTGTTGTTAAATAAGTCCTCTTTTTTGTTTCCAGGTATAGTATTTACTAATATTTCCTCTACTTGCATTTGTTCTTCATCATCCAATGGTGTTAAAATAAAATAATTACCCATTAACGTTGTTGTCAATGATTCATAGTTTATCTTCTGTAAAAACCTGCCATTTTGTGTGATGTTCTTTATATTTAAAACATCTACCAGCTCTTTGCCTTTATTATGTTCTATAATGAGGTTGTTTACCACCTCTTGTGGAATATCTCTAAGATCAAAATCTACTTTGTCTTTTGAGGTTCTTACAATCAGTACTAAGCCATTTTTGTATTTTTTTACCATTACTTCATAGTTGCTGCCATAATATTTGCTTTCGTTTTCATCC
>JBAXWW010000186.1:0-3239 GCA_037128215.1 bacterium
CATTCTGCTAATAACATTAGAGAGTTCTGCAAATTCATGGATAGTTAATTCTTCCGGTCTTTTACTAGGCTCTACTCCACTCTTAGCAAAAATCTCATTAAGTTTTTCTTCGTCGTAGAAAGCCCTTAAAGAACGTCTTATCATTTTCCTTCTACTGGAAAAGACCAGCTTTATTATGTTGTCATAGGTTCTTCTGTCTTCTAAATTTATAAGAGCCTGTTCCCTTTTTACAAATGATATGACCACTGAATCTACTTTTGGTGGTGGACTAAATGATCTAGGACCTATTATAAATAATTTTTCTACCTGAAAGAACTCTTGGGACAATAAAGTAAGACGACCATACTCTTTTGTTCTTAAGCCAGAGTATATTCTCTCCCCCACTTCCTTTTGGAACATAAGCACCATTCTGTCTATGGAATCTCTGTGCTCTATAAGATGCTCAAGTATTTTAGTTGAAACGTTGTAAGGAAGATTACCTAAGATAACAAATTTTTCTTTTGGATCCTGAAGTAGTTTAGATAGATGTATTTCACATACATCCTCATTTATTACCTGGAATTCTGGAAAATTTATTTTAAGGTCCTGTATTAATCTACCATCTATTTCTATTAATACCCCTCTTTTAGGCTTACTTTCGTAGATCCACTTAGTTAAACTTCCCTGACCTGGACCTATTTCTATAACAGAACTACTAGAATCTATTTCTGCAGAAGAGACAATCCTCTCAACAATCATAAAGTCATTTAAAAAATGTTGTCCAAGCGACTTCTTTTTATATGTATTCGTGTTATTTATAATAAGAGTTATCTCCTAGTCGTAGAATATGCTTTTAATCCACAGAGTTCACTAGACACTTGTTCAAGATTAGAGAGCTCTAATCTTGCATAATTAGCGATCATAGCGGCATTATCTGTACAGTATTGTATAGGGACAAGCCATGACCTTAATCCTTTTTTAAGGGCTCTTTCCTGTAACAGTTCCCTTAATCTATAATTAGCGGCAACACCACCACCTATAACAAGGTCCTTTATATTATGTTGCTCAGCTAGTTTGATAAGTTTATCTACTAATATTTCACAAACAACTTCCTGAAAAGCAGCTAGTGCATCCAAAACTTTTTTGTCATTTTTATCTATATTGCTTTCATATCCATTATTCCTAAAATAATTTATTACAGAGGTTTTAAGTCCACTAAAACTAAAATCATTCTCTCTGCCTTTTATTACAGGTTTTGGAAATTTTACTATTTTAGGATCACCCTGCTTTGCCAGATCGCTTATTATTTTTCCTCCAGGATATTCCAGACCAATAAACCTTGCAACCTTATCAAAGACTTCTCCGGCAGCATCATCAACCGTAGAAGAAACCACTTTAATATCATCTACAGCATTAACTATATATATAGAGGTATGCCCTCCTGAAACCACCAATCCAGCAAAGGGAAAAGATGGACTTTTACCTTCTTTATCAATTCCTTTGATGAGTACAGATAAAAGATGTGCTCTTACGTGATCTACTCCTATCAATGGAATTTTTCTAGATAGCGCAAATGCCTTAGCAAAGGAAAGACCAACAAGAAGGCAACCAAGTAAGCCTGGCCCGTTGGCTACACCAACGTGTGTTATTTGATCTATTTGGACACCTGCTTTTTTTATAGCTTCATCAACAGCTGTTTCTATTTTAAGAGCATGATCTCTTGAGGCTAGTTCAGGAACTATCCCTCCAAATTTATTGTGCATAGCTATTTGAGAAAAGACGATATTAGAGAGCACTTCTCCATGATCATCTATTATAGAAGCTGCCGTTTCATCGCAGGATGTTTCTATTCCAAGAACTATCTTTTTGCTCATATTTTCTTAAGCCTGGCTTTAGCTTTTTCTGCTTCTTTAGTTTTAGGAAACCTTGTTATTAGATCCTTAAAAAAAATCTCTGCATCCTTTTTTTGTTTAAGAGAAACAAAAGATTCAGCCTGAGTAAGCATAGAGGACGGAATATTTTTTGAATTTGGATATTTTTCTATTAAGTCCTGAAGTGCAACTATAGAGTCTTTGAATTTTCCCATGTCATAGTACATTGAACCCAAAAAGAACCTGGCTCTTTCATCATACCATTTTGATGTCGTACCTATTATAGAGGTATAATATTTTTCTGCCTCTTCATATTTTTTATTCTGTTCCATCTTTTTGGCTGTTTTATATCTTTCTTCAATGTTTATTTTACTCAGATCCACCTTTTTAATTTCTGTTTGTGAGACAACACCCTTCGTTACCATAGGCTCTACTTTTTCTGTTGATTCTGATTTTTCTATAGTAGTAACCTGATCTACATTTTGAGCAGTTTGTATGTTTTGCGTAGCCTGAGTATCTTGTGTAGTTTGTGCAGCATCCTGTGTAGAGTGAGTCTCCTCCGTAGCCTGAAGACCTTGGTCTTGCTTTTCATTTTTTACAGTTTCAACGATTTGATCCAATCTTTTATTTATTTCATTGAGCTTATTATTTAGGTCAAACTCAAGCTTTTCTATGCGCCCTTTAATTCTTTCCTGCTCAACCTTTACTTCTTCGTTTGACTGAATAGCATCGGCAAGAGACACATCCGTATTACTCACTTTTTCTGTTTCTTTGGTATTTTGATCTGCTTGAATCTGAGGACTCGTGTCTTCTTGTTTTATTTCACCTGGAGTTACACATGAAACAAGACAAAGAGATGGGATCAATAAAAAGATAAAATAACTACTTTTCACAGAAGGTTGCCTCCTGTTCTGCTTTTTCTGCAAGAGAAGTAGCTTTTATAAAATACTCATCTGATGATTCAGAGGTTTTTCTATCCATCAAGAACCTTTCTCCCATTTTTAGGCTTCTTTCAGCGTCATAAAAATCTTTAGATGCACACTTAGAAGATGTTGCACCAGCAGCTGAGGCAGCATCAAGTGAACGTCTTGCAATAGCTCTATTAATTTTGGGATTAAAGGTACTACAGGAGCATAAAACAAAAAGGACTGGAATAAATATTAAAACATTCTTTCCAGTCCTATAAAATTGTTCAAGGAACATCTTAATTATTTAGAGACTATAACAAAATTAGCTCTTCTGTTCTTAGCCCATGCTGCTTCGCTATCCTCTTTTACTAGAGGTTTCTCTTTACCATAGCTAATAACATTAAGTCTTGTTTTTGATATACCCAAGCCAAGAAGGTATTTTTTAACAACAATAGCTCTTTTCTCTCCAAGGGCTATATTG
>JBAXWW010000187.1:0-3191 GCA_037128215.1 bacterium
GAAAGTTTTGCTTCTTCATATCTTTCATGATCAAAAGTTTTCTTGCCAAGAGCAAAATTAGAATCAACATGAGAAAAATCATTTGAAACAGCTCTATGGTAGAATTTTACAGCATCAGGTTCAGAATTTCTTTTGTCGTTTAAATAACCAATAGTAAAAAGAACATCTGGGTTATCAGGGTCTATTTCTTGTGCTCTTTTTAGATTATCAGCAGCATCTTTGAACTTATATAAGTCTGTCTGAGTCTTTGCTAGCTTAACCATAGAGAGGACATTAAGTTTGTCCAATTTTAAACTTTCTATGTATGAATCTATAGCCTTAGCAAATTCATATGTCATGCGGTAAGCTTCTCCTAGTTTGTACCAAGATAAAGCATTCTGAGGATCAAGGCTGGCAGCCATTCTATATTGTAAAGAAGCATCACGATATTTTTGAAGATGAAACAGCTCATCTCCTCTCATTAGAAAAGTGCTTGTTTCCGCTGCTGGCATAGAACTTGTGGAAGAATCTTTTTTGTATTTACTTACATTACCGCCGAGTTGTTCATATGCTATCATAGCCTTAACGTTGTCATTAGAAAAATCTAGAGCTTTTTCATAGAAATGTTTGGCTTTTTCTACGTCGTTGTTTTGTACCAGTGTATTACCCAAAAGATATAGGCATGTTGAAACGTCATCATGTGACATGCTCTTGTAATTAGTCTTTAAAAAATTAAAGATATTGTTAAGACTAGCTTCCTTTCCTAATTCGAACAGCTTAACCTTTGACGGGAAGTGATTTGGATTTATTTCCAGTGCATTTTTAAAAGCAGTAGTAGCTAGCTCAAGTTCTTTATTATTTATCCTTATTATACCCTCTATAAAGTGGGCTCTTGGGCTTTTGTATTCTTCCAACCTATTAAGTTTATTTACTATCTGGAAAGCAGAATTATAGTCATTGCTTCCTATACCAGCCTCAGCTGTAACAAGAAGAACATTATTATCTATTTTAGAAGGATCTATTAATGCATTTAATAATTCATTAAAAGTAACAATTGAAGCACTGTAATCTTTTTTTATATTTGAATATGCTATTTTTGCCATCATAAGAGTTTGGATGTTAGGATCTATTTTTTCTGATCTTGATATTATGGCTTTTAATGCATTAAGGTATTCTGGGTCTTTTTTTGAAACACTATATAACCTGCTATATGCATAGGCTAAATAAGACAAAGTACTATTTCCAGTGTTGTCTAACTCAAAAGACCGAAGCAGAAGCTCTGCAGCTTTTTTATAAGAGTTTATTTCATCTTTTTGCATTAACTCTAAAGCTTCTGCTCTTATTTTTTTTGCTTCTTTTTGATCGTACTCAGAACTTTCTGCTACAGGTAGTTTTATATCTATATATGTTTTTTCAAATTTAACACCATTTATGTTTATTATGCTAGTAGATGTATTTTTTCCAAACAAAAAAAGTGAAGTCAGTATTAGAACTAAGCCCACGACAGAAATTATCCCTATTTTTATGATTGGATTTTTCTTCTTTTGATCATCCTCTAATGAATAGATTACCGCTCGTGGTATTATCGGGGACTTCTGATCAGGGTCAATTATGCCATCTTTTCTTTTAATTAGAGCACCAGAGATCTCTTTTACATCTTCTCGTGTATATAACTGTGTATGATCAGCTTTTTCATCGGTTTTTTCCGCTTTATCTTTTGACTCATCTATTTTTATCGTAGTTCTTTCTAATTCTTCATGATCTTTTTTCCTACCTGTTTTAGTAGGAGAATCTATAAAGGTCTCTTTTTGGTCTCTATCAGTATTTTTTTGGATCTCAAAAGCACCTAAGAAGGCATCGTAAAAATGATCTATTTTTCCTATCTCTTCCCACTGTCCATCTGGGTATTTTTTTATTTGCTCTTCTCCGACAAGAACATTTTCATATATCATGTCATCTATTTCACTTTCTGTGAAAGGACCCCTTACCACCTCATCTTTGAATTTTATTAAAAACTTTTTATCCATTTACAGCCTTAATTGTTATTTTAACGACATTTCTAAAGGTATCAAGATAGATTACTGATAGTATAAGTAGAGATATAGATATCGTCTGTAAAACTACAGGAACAGATATCTTCTCCTTTGTTTTTGTCTTTATGCTGTCATATAGGTCAGAGATGCTAAAAGCCATGATGAGCAAAGATCCCATAAGTATTATACCTGCTTCTACTTTAAGGCCAGCCTTAAGTACCATCATTATTAGCATGAATTTTAAGATAAAAGCAGGAGAAACAGGTAGGATGGCTAGATTAAAAATAGAATTGAAATTTAACTTAGGTGAGTAGATCAAAGGAAGCAAAAATAGCATCATTATAGCTATAACATTAGCTTCTTGAGTGTGAAGTCCAAGTGCAAAAATGAAATTACCGATATAGAATAATGCATAAAATATCATTCTTTTTTCTTTTAGCTTACCGAACATGATAAAAAGAGAAGACATTACAATAAGAGTTAAACCGCAAATACGGATTAATTGGAAAAAGGACAAACTGGAATTGTTAGATAAAGAGTAGTCGAAACACATATATGTAATTACTGGTATAACCAACATCATTATAAATGCCTCTATTGATTTTTCATTAGCAGTTAAACAAAAAAGGACGCTTATAAGTAATAGAATTATAGGGGTGGTGCCTGGAGAAACCCTATACAGTAGAATTAAAAAAGCAGAAATAATTACGGCAGAAACAGTACTCTTGTTTGGTCTTATTCTTGTTAATGAAAAGCCAAAGGCAGAAACCAGCATTAATATATTAGCGGAAAAAGACACAAGGTGAGATTTGTAAGATAATAGACAAAATGCTCCTGCTAAAAAAGACAAAACGCTTATAAATTCATTTTTTTTATATCTCTGTCTGTATGTAAAAAAGAAAAAACAGACTGATAATGATAAGTAGATTTTAAATAAGAGCTGAATAGTAATGTTCATTAATTATTACTTCCTATAAAGGTCTTGTAATAGCTTTCAGAAAAGTAGTTAATGTTGTTGGGCCAGATAGAAATAGAAAGAGAAATAAGGATAATGATAACAAGCAAAATACTTTTTATCGGCGTTAATATTATGTCCTTTTTTTCTGTCGTCTTTGTATTTAAAACGTTGACTGAATTTATAATAATGTACAAGAAAATAATAAGTACCATAACAGAGAT
>JBAXWW010000188.1:0-3180 GCA_037128215.1 bacterium
CTATTGCTTATAGATTCTTCTATAAAACCATAAGAAAGATCATAGAACTTTTTGTTGTAAACACCTTGTGGAAATTGTTTTAGATACTCTGCTCCAAGGTCTCTAACTTTTGAATAATCACTGGCATTAACAGCGGTTTTTATAGAAGCTATAAGGTCACTTTCATTTTTTGTATAATCAGAGTTAAGTACTTTATCTTTTATAGAAGCTTTATAACTTGAAGTAGCAAAAAGTTCGTTTTTTATTTTTTCTGGAAGTGTTTCAAATAATTTATTTGTGTCAGATTGACTAAACCGTCTATTAAGATCTAGTATAAGTCCAAAAGCTAGATCTTTATTATATTTAATATATGTTCTTATCAAATCAAATTCTGACTTTAGATCAGAATAACCATTAATCCTAGATCTGTAATAATAATCAAAAGACTGATCATATCTTTTTTCTTTTGCAAAGCATGAGGCTACTTTAAATTCATACTCAGGTATTGTTGGTTTTATATTATCAATAAGTGCCTTATCCCCATCATTTACTACAGAATAAAGTTCATCAAGATTTTTCTTTAATATATCCGGCGAAGTAAAATTATTAAAAGCTGACATACTTTTATAATAACTTATATAAGCTGTAAGATATGGAATCTTAGGTAGTTTGCTTAATACGCTGTACGCTTCTCCATATTTTTCCTCTCTAAAATAAGACACACCAAGAGAAAAACTCAAAAGAGTTTTATATTTTCTTTCAGACAATAATTTATGTTTTATATTATCAGACTTTAGCTCCTTAACTAATGGCACCTGAATTACAGGCATGTTCTCCATTTTAGAGTGGGAATTTAATGCATTCAACGATGTAAAAACAGAAAAAGACAATAACAATGAAGTTATAAACATAGATTAACCTTCTTTAAAAATAAGTTCTATAGGGTTGCCAACAAAGCCAAATTCTTCTCTTAGTTTTGCTACAAGATATTTTTTATAAGAACTGTGTGTCAGTTTGGCTCTTACACCACAGACAATAAATCTTGGCACACAGGCTCGTTCTTTTGATGCCTGGACCATATATTTTAATTTTACTTCCTTACCGCTAGCCATAGGAGGTGTCTTATAAGTAGTTATTTGCTTAAATGCTCTATTAAGATCACCAGTACTGATTTTTTTTGTTCTTCCTTCATGGATCTTCTTTATCTGTTTAAAAACCTTATCAAAATTATCGTCATATTTTGCAGAAAGATAAAGTATCGGAGCATAAGAAAGAAAAGGTATCTGCCAGTGAATTTCCTGTTCTGTAAACTCACGTTCCATCTTATCCCTTTTGTTAATAATTATTAAACAACCGACCCCTGCTTTGGCAATTATCTCTGAAACCTTTTTATCCTGATGAGTAAAACCTTCTGTACCGTCTATCACTAGCAACGCTATATCAGAAAACTCAATAGTACTCCTTGATCTCATTATTGAATAACTTTCTATTTTAGATTCTGTCCTTGCATATCTTCTTATGCCTGCAGTATCTAAAAGTAAAAAGTCACCATACTTGTTATTAAGTGGAATATCTATAACGTCTCTTGTTGTTCCAGGTGCATCGCTAGTAATAGCTCTTTCTTCACCTATTATAGAATTTAGCAATGTAGACTTACCAGTATTTGGACGTCCTGATATCGCAATTTTTATATATTCGCTATCCATGTTGTTTCTATGATCCCTTAGAGTTGCTTCATCTTCTTTACGCTTTTCAAAGATAGCATCTAGAAGATCATCTATACCAAGGGCATGCTCAGCAGAAACAGGCATAACAGACTCAATACCTAAAGAATAAAAATCACTGTACTCACGTTTAGCATGATCAACTTTATTAATTACAAGAATTGTATCTTTTTCTTTTTTTCTAAGTATGCTTGCTATCTCTCTGTCTATTGGATTTATACCGTTCTTTCCATCTACGACAAAAAGAATCAAATCAGATTCTTCTACAGCTATATGCACTTGTTCTACTATATGTTTTAATATGGGATCCTTATCATTCTTTTCGTAACCGCCGGTGTCTATTATATCAAAAAAGACGCCATTATGTTCAATAGTGGATAAGAGCCTGTCTCTTGTTACACCAGGAAGATCATCAGTTACGGCTTTATTACGACCAATCAAACGATTAAATAATGTAGACTTACCGGTGTTTGGACGTCCTACTATAGCAATTTTCATTTGTATCCAAACTCCTTAAGCATCTTTTCATCCGTAGTCCAATTCTTTTTTACCTTAACGAATAGTTCAAGATATACCTTGGTAGAACAGATCTGTTCAATGTCCTTTCTTGCTTCCATTCCTATTTTTTTTATCATAGAAGCACCAGAGCCTACTATTATTCCTTTCTGGGAATCTTTTTCTACATATATATCTGCATATATTCTGTGAATATCTGGATTCTCTTCATACTTTACGATGCTAACTGCAGTAGAATATGGAAGTTCCTCATGGGTATAAAGAAATATTTTTTCTCTTATTATTTCTGAACAAAGAAATCTTATGTCCCTATCTGTTAATTCATCTTCTGGATAATAGACAGGACCTTCAGGCAATAAATCTGTAACAGTTTTTATAAGCTCTGTAAGGCCAAGACTTTTTGGAACAGATATTGGAATAACATCATCAGTAAAACCATATCTAGCCCTAATTCCTTTCGACATTTCTGCTATCTCTGATGTTTTTATTAAATCTATTTTGGAAAGAACTGGGATTATCTTTACTGTTCTTGAATTCTCTCTAATCGACTCTATAAAATTATCATTCTGACCATAGCCTTTTTTATTTTTTATAGCTTCTCCGTCAAAAATGAAAACGATTACATCTGCACTTTTACAGGCAGACACAGCTTCTTTAACAAAGAATTTATTTATATCTTTATCGCTGTAATGATAGCCTGGAGTATCTGTAAAGAGTACCTGATAGTCTTTGGTCGTAAATATACCTAGTATATTATTCCTTGTTGTTTGTGGTTTATCTGAAACGGCCATTATCTTGCTATCCAAGATCCTGTTTATAAGTGTAGACTTACCAACATTAGGCAAACCAGCGACCGTAACATAACCAGATCTAAAAATTTTATTTTTCATATTTTTAAAGCGTAACTTTACCAACTAAACGAAACTTGTAAACCTATACGCCTATCTCCTTTGGAACCTGC
>JBAXWW010000189.1:0-3150 GCA_037128215.1 bacterium
TTAGATGCTGAACCAGCAAAAACAGGAAAAGAATTTCTTTCTTTTACAGCCTTTCCTAGAACTTTTCTTAAAGTATCTGTAGGAATTTCCTTACCATCCAAATACTGAGCCATAAGCTCTTCATCATTTTCAACTATAGCCTCTACCATCTGGTTTCTATATTTTGCAACCAGATCAGCATATTGTTCTGGTATTTCCTCTTCTTTTGACTTGGTGTTACTATCTTTGTAGGTATACATTTTTTGTATCATAAGATTTATTAGATCAATAAGTTCATTGCCTTTTCCTACAGGTACAATAATAGGAACTGGAGAAACATTAAAAAGTGTCTTTATACTTTCAAGAGCTTTGTCAAAATCTGCTTCAGGGTTATCCATCATACTAACGTATATAAGCGTTGGAAGGTTATAATCTTTAAGTCTCCACCAATGTCTTAAACCCTGTTCCGTTGCACCACTTAAAGCGTTAATAACGTAAACAGCACCGTTAGAAACCCTAGCGCAATTAACAACGTCATTTATATAATTAAGTGAACCAGGAGTATCAATTAAATACAGCTCCTTGTTATCCGGAAGATCCGCCATGAAAGTCTTAGAGAACAAAGTATAATTTCTGCCTTGCTCTTCTGGTTCTACTGACAATTTGTCCTTTGCATTAAGAAGTTTTCTGACCGTATTAGTCTTACCATTACCGTCCACAGAAACCACTGAAACAATCCTCTTGTTGTCAATCGTCGCACCCATAAATCCTCCTTAAAATATTTTACTAAGGCCAGTGTTCACACAAAATTTTGTAAAGGGACAAATAAAAAGTATTGGGTTTAATATCAAGTGCTTACTTCCGTTTTTTTATATAAATCAGCTTGGGCAATAAACCACAAAAAACGGTATTTTTCAAGGATTAGTTAGTAGATCTATTTTAAATAATTACTGGCACTTAGAGCAGATATACAGCCATCAGCGACCGCAGTGGCTATTTGGCGGTAGAGTTTCTTGGTTACATCTCCCGCTGCAAATATACCTGGTAGGCTTGTGGACATATCATCTTTTGCCATAATATAGCCATAATCATCAAGTTGGACCAGTCCTTTTACAATAGTACTTTGTGGCTCAGATCCGACATATATAAAGACTGCATCTGTTTTAACTGTTGATAACTGGGAAGTCTTAGTATTCTTAAGCAGAACAGCTTCTACTTTTTTATCACCTACTATTTCTGTTAGTTCATTACTAAGCATGAATTTTATATTGGATACCTTTTTAAGTCTTTCTACAAGAATAAGATCTCCTCTAAATTCATCTCTTCTATGGGCTAGTGTTACGGTATTACATATTCTCGCTAGATGTTCAGCTCCGTGTAAGGCAGAATTGCCTCCACCTATTACAAAAACATCCTTCCCCTTAAAGAACATTCCATCACAAGTGGAACAATAAGAGACTCCTGCACCAAAAAGTTTTTCTTCTCCAGGAACGCCCAGAGGTTTTGGCCTAGAACCAGTAGAAACTATTATTGCTCTTGATGTTATATTCAGATTAAAACCTTCTATTCTAAAATCCTTTCCTTCATTTTTTATACTGTTGGCCGGAGTATTCCTTATTTCCACTCCTAATCTTTCAACTTGTTTTTGCATTACTTCTGCAAGAGCAGACCCAGAGATAGGATCAACAAAACCAGGATAATTTTCTACGGCATGGTTAATAAATACTTGGCCTCCTGGGATTCCAGCTTCTAATATAATGGATTTTCTTCCAGATCTAGCAAGATATATACCTGCGCTCATTCCAGCAGGTCCAGAGCCTATTATTACAACATCAAAATCAGCCATTTTTACTCTCCTATTTTTAGAATATCTTTAAATGACGTATCTTTTTTAAGATATAGAGCATTATACATGTAGTAATTCGCGATTACGGCTTTAACATAATTTCTGGTTTCCATGTATGGAATGTTCTCTATAAACTCCATTTTATCATACTTCTTGGCATACCAGTTTATCCATCTCGTCAGGGCATCATCTCCTGCGTTATAACTTGCAAGGACATAAATAAGATCGCTATTATATTTATGTATCAATGAGTTTAAATAATTTGCCGCAACTTTTATGTTTTTATCAGGATCGGTTAGATATTTAGTTTTAATCTTTGGATCAACGGTTTGTGCAGTATTTGGCATCATCTGCATAAGGCCAAGAGCTCCAGAACTTGAAACAGCATCTTTTTTAAATGCACTTTCTCTTTTCATTATGGCCAGCATAACGAACGGAGAAAAGCCGTAAGACTGTGAATATGTTTTAACGTTATCAAAGTAGAGTTTTGGAAAATGTGTTTCTGCATGTTCCTGTGATGCATACCCTTTAAGGATGTTCATCAATTTTCCAGCAGCCATGATAGTCATATCTGGGTTAGCTGAGTGTTTGTATATATTAGTTACAACTTCAACATAGCCAGGAGAAAGCTTATCAAGATTAATATTTGATAGTTCCTTTGTTGCCATATCTGACACACCTGCTCTTATTAGCATAATCGCAGTTTGTAAGGTCTTTAATTCCATAGGAGATATCGGCTCTGCAGTAGTATCTAGAGTCTTGATGTTTGATTTTATATGTTCAGAAAGACTTATACCTTCTTCTTCCATTGAGATAAGAGAATAGAATGAATATGGGAAAGAGGATATAAGTTCCTGCCTTACTAACTTAGCTTCTTCATTTTTAGCTTTTTTATCTAAACACTTAGACTTAAAATATAAAGCAGCTGTTGATGACCAATCGTAATTATCCTTACCTTCTTCTATATATCTAGAAAAGATATCAATAGAATTAGAGTAATTTTTGTTCATCATTTCAATCCATGCATATTTGAACAAAGATCTTTGGTAATATTGCCCTTTAGGAAAACCATTTACTATATTCTTGTAATACTTTAAAGCCTTTGAATTGTCGCCCTTGTCTTCTTGTAATGAAGCCATTAGATACTGAACCTTGTCGTATGCCGGATATCTATCCAGCAATATTTTTAGAAGATCTTCTACTTCATTTAAAGATGTTTTTTGAAAAAGTTTAACTACCAACTTTTCTAAGTAACTTTTCTCATAGTTATTAAAAAGGTCTTTATAGAAAGAAACATTTTTAATGCTATTGCTTATAGATTCTTC
>JBAXWW010000190.1:0-3131 GCA_037128215.1 bacterium
GGTGAAGGGGATTGCGTTCACTATAGCTATATGTTTAATGATTTAGCCTCCAGTGCTGGTATAGATAGTGAAGTAGTTAGTTATAAGACACCGGGTACTGTTACTGGTCATGCATTTAACTCTGTAGTAATTAATAATTATAAGTATTTTGTTGACCCTTTGCTTGATGAATCGTGCGTTATGCATATTAATAATAATGAGGATTGTCCTTCTCATTTATTAAATGCACCACATGAACATACTCCATACAGTACTGTTCTGGGGGAATGGATGACAGAACAAGTCAGCCCATTATACCAATCTATAAACTTCAAATTAAACAGGACCGTTGATTTAGTCTATAGGTGGTTCTCTAGCGTTGAATGCAAATCTTCTGGAACTTACATCTACCCTGAAGATGATGCTATTAGAGATAATAATGCTAGTGTAGAGTCTTCGTCGATACGTGGATTATATCCTTACGTTAGTAGGAGAGGCTCTGTAGATGTAATTATTAATAGCCCTGATAAACCCGGTTGCGCACCTATTGGAAAATATAGTTGTACTTATAATATAGATAGCGAAGGTCCAACAATGAAGATTCAATGTGTAAATATAAAGACGGGAATTTGTCTATAATTCTACTTTTTTATCATTTTGTATGTTTGCTATGGTTGATTTACAAAATTTTCCCGACCACGGAATAAGAAGAACCAAAAATTGATTGGCGTCCCCTAGTAGATGAGTTTAGAACTGCCGTTATTGAGTATGCATCTTAATTTTTTATTTAATATTTAGTTCCCATGTGTTTATTTTTCTGTCTCCACCTCTTGCTGGAAAATTCTTTGTGCTTAAACCAATGTTTTTAAATCCAAGTTTTTGTAAAACCTTTTCTGATTTAGGATTTTCTATAAACGTTTCTGCCAGTATCTTGCTAACACCAATACTTTTAGCGTAGTTTATACATAATTTGGCTGCTTCTGTGGCATAACCCTTACCCCTAAATTGCTCTCCTATCATATACCCCATACCTACAGCTTCTTTGTTACCAGAGAATCCGATGGCTCCGATAATTGTATTTTCTGATTTTAAGATAATAGCGAAGGTGTGACTTGTTTCTGCATGTTTTGCTTTATACCATTCTTTGATTTTTTCCTCAGTTGGTGGAAGAGGAAAGCTTGATGTCAGTTTTATTCCAGGCGCATCATTGCTGAACAATTGAAGTAAAGCAGACACGCTACTATCTGTGAATGTCTGAAGTTCTAATCTGTCCGACTCAATCATAATTTACAAATTTAGCATATTTTAAATAATATGTCATACTTGGTTCGAGAGCTCTTTTTGGGGTGTTTTGTATCACACTGGATTTATTAAAATAAAGGAGCACCTAGAAAATTGGCGTACCTGCGTAGAAGAGTTTAGAACCGCCTGCATAGATTACGTTGCCTGAAGAGCCTTGCAAACATTGGCTTTCCACAAAACCACCTGAATAAAACAAGGATATCCAAGTAGAAATACTCGAACCGGAGTCAATAAATTTGACTTTTGACTTTTGTATTGACATAGGTGCTACACTCGTGTTACACTTATCTATAGAGGGAGATAAATATATGCCAACAGCAAAGCAAAGGATAAATATAACTTTAGAAGATGAGCTTTTTCTAGTTTTAAAGAACTTGGCTGATAAGGCTAAGCAGTCTTTGTCCAGTATCAGTATTGAGATGATTAAAAAATCACTAGAAAGAGAAGAAGACGTGTATTTTTCTGAAGTTGCAGATCATCGTCTAAGTAAAAAACAAAAAAGAATAACTCACTCTAAAGCGTGGAAATAAATGTACAAGATTGAATATCTCGAAAATGTTGTTGAAGATGATATTTCTAGTCTTTCAAAATCTGAGAAATTGAAAATAAAAAAGGCGATAGAAGAAAAACTTGTTAATGATCCTGTAAGATTTGGTAAGCCCCTGCAGTATAGTCTTAAAGGAAGCAGGCGGCTTAGAGTAGGAGACTACAGAGTTATTTATGTTATTGAAAAAGATGTAGTGCTTATTGTAAAAATAGGTCACAGGAAAGAAGTTTATAAATGAGTGGCGTCCCTCCAGTAGAAGCTTTTCGGTAACCGCTTGCATTGAGTATGCTGCATGAAACGCCTTGATATTGTTAAATTCCCGCTAAATGATCGAAGAAAAATAGGGACGCCCGAGTAGAAAAACTCGAACCAGTCACACTACTTGTTTTTAACGAAAATCATCATCTCTTCTTCTTCTGATTCTGATTCTGATTCTGATTCTGGTAGTCTCTCTTTTACCTTTTTTTCAAACTTGTAGTTATTTCTTTTTGCTACCTCTATGGAACGTGTGTTTTTTTCATTACAATGAATCTCTATTCTAATAAATCCTGATTCAAATAAAGCCTGCTCTAGTGTTGAAACAGCATCGGAAATTAATCCTTGTCCCTCATATTTACTATGTATCCAATAACCTAATTCGCAAGTTTTATTATCTAAAATAATATTGTGGGCAGTTATATTACCTACAATTTTATCGAAGTGAAAAATGCCATATGAAAGCATTGGTCTATTATTCCAAAAGCCTGAAGTCTTAATAAATTTTATTTCATCTTCCAGACTTATAGTTCTATCTACCCAAGATAAAAATATTCTCAACCTTTCTCTATCAGAATCTACGCATTGAAACATCTCTTCTGCGTGTCCCAATTTGTTTAATCTTAGGACGATCTTTCTGCCATTGATTGTATCTGGCAATATAACTTTATCCATCTTTTCAGAATTACGCAGCTTTAGGCCACTTGATCGTTGGTTTTCTTTTTTCTTCCATGCAGGAGCGTAAGAAAAAATTAATCAGGTTTTGATAGCTGATGTGATAGTCCTTAGCCAGTTTCTTAAAATACTCTATTACCGGCTCATCAAGTCTAATGGTAATTTGTTTCTTAAGCTTTTCTGCATAAGGATTCTTAATTGATTTACTAAAATCGTATTCTTTTTTCATAGAAGCTCCATGTATGTTTTTTCTTCTTTTTTCATAGCCTTTCTAGCAGAAATAATTCTTATGACTTCATTCTTTGATTTGTAACAGTGGCAGACTACTATAATTTTTAATGTGTAGCTCATGCCCAGAATAACAAATCTTTCT
>JBAXWW010000191.1:0-3120 GCA_037128215.1 bacterium
TTTTCCACCAGCCCCTTGCTTTGGCTGTTCATTTATCATTTTAAATTCTTTTCCTTTAAGAGCCAGGACCTCTCCGACTATATCATTTGTAGAATAAGCTATGTGATGTACTCCCTGGCCATTCTTATCCAAGAACTTTTTTATCGGTGATTCCTCACTTATCGGTTCAAGAAGCTCTATGTGTGTATCTCCAACTGCCAGAAAACACACCTTTACACCTTCAGAGACCACAGTCTCTATTTTTTCTACCTTAAGTCCCATTATATCACTATAAAAAGGAAGCTGTTCTTCTATGCTGTTTACAGCTATACCTATGTGATCGATCTTTTTTACCATTTTAAAAAACCTCCTTTGAGCAATCTTTTCATCTCTGAATATGGGCTTTTTGAGCCATTAACTACGTCGTCAAGACTTAGGCTGGCATTATTCAAGACTTCATCTACTTTTTTAGATGTTTCATGAAGCAGTAAATATTTTAATCCTTCTTTTAGTATAGATTTATTCTTCTGTTTTATCTTGTCTGCCTCTTTGATGTATATGGACTCTACAAGTTCTACTAACTTATCTACTCCCTGACCGCTCTTTGCAGATGTTTTAACAAGTTTATCATTCATATCATAAAAACTTGATTTCAAGAAAGCTTCCAATTCATCAGCACCTTCGTGATCGCATTTATTTATTACGAACACATCGCCTATTTCCATGATCCCTGCTTTCATCATCTGTATATCATCGCCAGAGCCTGGATTCATAACTAGCAATGCAAGATCACTTAGTTTGGAGATACCGATCTCGTTTTGTCCTACGCCTACAGTCTCTATTATTATGTATTCAAAGCCAGCAGCTCTAAATACCACTATCATATTAAAGACAGAATCACTTACACCACCCATTGCACCGCGAGTAGCAACACTTCTTATAAATACATTATCATAACTGCTCTGCATCCTGATTCTGTCACCTAAAATTGCACCACCAGAAAAAGGAGAACTAGGGTCTACAGCTATAACAGCAATCTTTTTATTTTTGCTTACAAGTTCTTTTATATATACGTCTACAAGTGTGCTTTTGCCAACTCCAGGCGCACCGGTAAATCCAAGGACCTTTGATGGTTTGCCTTTTTTATATAGTTCATCAAGAAGGTCCATGTAACCTTCTTTTCTATTTTCTACTGTACTTAAAGCTCTTGATATAGAGAGCAGATCGGATTTTAAAACCTGTTCAGCAAGATTTTTCATGTCGCTATTCTACCTGGGTTTTACGTTATTTGCTATAAAATCCACAACTGTTTGCAGAGGAGTACCTGGTGTAAAAACAGCACCCAGTCCGCTCTTTTTTAAGAATGGGATATCTTCTTCTGGAATAACTCCACCGCCAAAGACAGCGATATCATCAAGACCAACTTTTTTTAGTTCTGCTATAACTGCCGGAAAAAGTTCATTATGCGCTCCGCTTAGAAGACTTAGTCCAACAGCATCAACATCCTCTTCCATAGCCATTCTTGCTATTTCCTGAGGAGTTCTTCTTAGACCAGTATATATAACTTCATAACCCGCATCTCTTAGAGCACGAGCTACAACTTTTGCTCCCCTGTCATGACCATCAAGACCAGGTTTTGCTATTAATACTCTTATTTTTGCGCTCATTTTTTCCTCCAGCTTTTATATAACGATTCTTTCTTTATACTCCCCAAAGACTTCTCTCATAACATTACTGATCTCTCCTATAGTCGCATATTCCTTTACAGCTTCTATGATTGGAAACATCAAATTTGTACCGTTCTTTGCCGCTTCTCTTACAGCATTAAGTTTAATTTCAACTTCCTTGTTAGATCTTTCTGCTTTTACTATTTTTAGTCTCTCTTTTTGTTTTGCTTCAACAGCAGGATTAACTCTTAAAAGTTCACCCTTTGTCTTTTCTTCCATTGTATATTTGTTAACACCGACTAATATTCTGTCTTTTTTCTCTATGCTCTGCTGATATTTGTAGGAAGAATCCTGTATCTCTTTTTGCATATAACCGTTCTCTATTGCTTTAGTTACTCCACCCATGTCATCTATCTTCTGTATATATTCCATAGCCATTTTTTCTATCTGGTCTGTTAATGCTTCTACAAAATAAGAGCCTGCTAAAGGATCTATAGTATTAGTTACACCAGATTCCTCTGCAATTATCTGCTGTGTTCTTAGTGCAATGGTTACGCTCTGCTCTGTAGGAAGTGCAAGTGCTTCGTCTCTTGAGTTAGTATGTAAGCTTTGAGTACCGCCCATAACAGCAGCAAGTGTCTGCACTGCTACTCTAACTATATTGTTATCCGGTTGCTGTGCTGTAAGAGTTGAACCACCTGTTTGTGTATGGAATCTTAGCATCATGGATTTTGCATCTTTTGCGTTGAATCTGTTCTTCATTATCTTGGCCCATATTCTTCTTGCTGCTCTAAATTTTGCAGCTTCTTCAAATAGATCATTGTGTGCATTAAAGAAGAAAGATAGACGAGGAGCAAAATCATCAACACTTAAGCCAGCTTTTATTGCAGCATCAACATAAGCTATACCGTCCGCAAGAGTAAAACCAACTTCCTGCGCCGCAGATGAACCTGCTTCTCTGATGTGATAACCAGAGATACTTATGGTATTCCATTTTGGAACTTCTTTTGAGCAGAATTCAAAAATATCCGTAATTAATCTCATAGATGGTGTAGGAGGATAAATATATGTTCCTCTTGCGATGTATTCCTTTAAGATGTCATTTTGTATAGTACCTGTAAGATCCTTCCTGTTAACACCCTGTTTTTCTGCGTTAACTATATACATAGCAAGCAGTACTGCCGCAGGCGCATTAATGGTCATAGACGTAGAAACCTTATCCAAGGGGATATCCTTGAACAATATTTCCATATCCTTTAGACTATCTATAGCAACACCGACTTTACCAACTTCACCTTTGCACAAAATATCATCAGAATCGTAGCCTATTTGAGTCGGAAGATCAAAAGCAACAGAAAGCCCTGTTTGTCCTGATTTCAAAAGATACTGGTATCTTTTATTAGATTCTTCTGCGTCTCCAAAACCAGCATACTGACGCATGGTCCAGAAACGTCCTCTATACATAGTGTTCTGA
>JBAXWW010000192.1:0-3118 GCA_037128215.1 bacterium
TGCATAAACGCCATTGCTTATAGGAGATAAGATAAACGTGTTTTTTTCTGTGCTAAAACTTATCTTATGGACTGACCTGTTATATATGGGTTTTATATTTATAGGGGCCAAGATTTCAGAAAGTTTAACGTACTCAATACCGTTGTCCGTTATCGTGTTAAATTTATATTCACCATCTTTGTATTTTAGAGTAATCTCTGCAAACAGGTTTATGGAAAACAACACTAAAAAGAAAAAAATAATTCTAATAGATTTAGGCACTAACACTGCTATTTTCTCCGTTGTTGAGTTATTGGACAACAAGCTCATTATACCCTATGAAAAAAGTATTACAACAAGGATAGGACAAAACATTTCTACTAACAATACAATTTCTAAAAGTTCCCTTGAAAGAAATATACAGGTAATGGGACAGGAACTTAAAAAAATACACGATTTATTCGATATAGGTAACATTTATGGCATGACAACAGAAGCCATCCGTAAAGCAGACAACGGCGAAGAGTGTCTTAAACAAATAAACAACAAACTTAATATTGATATTGAAGCCATAAGCGGAGAAGAAGAAGCCTGCTACACATGGCTGGCTCTAAAACATCTTGTAAAAGACAAAACATCAACTGTTGGCGTATGTGATATAGGTGGCGGAAGTACAGAGCTGACAATTGTAAAAGATGACAAGATCATCTTTATGAATAGTTTTCCTACTGGAGTGGTAAGAATAGAGGAAGAATTCCATTTAACTTCTAATAGAACCAATCTAAATAATGCCATATCAAAACTAGACAAGACATTCAATATACAGCCTAATATAAAAGCTGAACGACCTAAACACCTATTTCTTTCTGGTGGTACAGCAACTACCGCAGCAACTATGCTGATAGGAGCAAAAAAATATAACCCAATTGCAGTTGAGGGGTTAAAGATAAATGAAAATCAATTAAAAATATTAATAGATAAGCTCTTAAACAGTTCAAAGGAAGAGATAAAAGACATGTTAATATCAGATCCAGGACGTTATGATGTAATTACTTCTGGTATTCTGATGATACTAACTATTATGCAAAAATTAGAACCGACAGAAACTATCGTGACAACCTACGGGCCTCGTCATGGTTATTTATTAAAGAAGCTCAATTTGAGTCACTTTGAGGAAATAAGATATAAACTAAAATGAATAAATTAATACTAATACCTACAGAATTTGAAGCATCTTGCATCGTAAACAACATGAGAAGAGGAGACTTTAAATATCTCAAGGATGGAAAAGATAAAGTTATTTTATCAATCTGTGGAATAGGACTAACAAGTTTAAAGTCTATAGATGAGATAAGATCAAAAGAAATTATTCAAAAGATTATAGTCGTTGGAATGGCTGGTGATCTAACAAACGAAAATAGACTATGCAACACATACATAATAAAAACGGTAACTAACAAAAAAGAGGTTATAAATCTAAAAGGACATGACAACGAACAGATAAAAGGCATCAACCATGACGGATATGCATCTTTAATTACTGTAAGTAAACCCGTCTATACAAAAACAAGGAAACAAAACCTGGCCAACTATGCTGATCTTGTGGATATGGAAGGCTTTCATGTAGCAAAATTTTGTGAACAAAATAATCTTGAACTATTAATGATAAGAACAGTCTCTGATAACTGCGAAGGTGATCTGGATAAATACTTTCATAAACATTCAGACCAGAATGGACTTCCAAAAGAATTAATTAAGGCCCAAGAGATAATAGCAAGCATCGTAAATAAATTACTTTAGGAAGTTATTTTACAACAGTTATACGTTCTGATACAGCCGTAAACAATACTTTCAATATACAAAAGAATGGGACAGCAAGTATCAACCCTACTATTCCCATCAGCTCAAAGCCAATTATCAAAAGAATAACAACGACCATAGGATGAATGTTCACTCTTTTTGAGAAGACAAGAGGAATAACTACGACCATATCTATAAGCTGAGCTATTGTATAAACAAGAATGGTGTACCAGACAAGAGCAGAAGTATCTCCGTAGAAATACGCGACAGCCACACCAGGAGCAGAACCAAGAATTATGCCCAGATAAGGAACAAGGTTCATTACAGCAGCTACAAGGGCAAGTAGTAAAGAATATTTTATACCAAGAATAAGAAGTCCTATGTAGACCACTATTCCCAAAACTCCAGCTTCTAAAAGCCTGGCCTGTATAAAACCAGACATCTGTTTATTTATGTTATAAAGTACAGTCACTCCAGTCTCTAAGTATCTGTCAGGAAGCATCTCAAGTATCCACTTTTTAATGATCGCACCATCCTTTAGAAGAAAGAAGGTATAAAAAGGAACTAGTATCAAAAAGGTAATGGTTGATGATATCAACTTAGGAACTGCTTTAACTATACTCTGAGCAAAATCAGTGCCATATAACTCAAGTTTTTTTACAAACATAATATCGTTAAGAAAGACATAATTTTTAGAATACTTAAGTTCTAATGCTCTAACTTTCTCCACGATCAAAGAAAATATTTTTGGAGATTCAGCACTCAAATTATCAAACTGAGTTATTATGCCTGTATAAGACGTCTGATATATTACAAAAACACCAATACCTACTAGAAGATAAACCAATAATATGGAGAACCATCTGGCTATTCCCCATTTTTCCATTTTATTTATAAGAGGATAGAACAAATATGCAGCAACAATAGAAAGAAGGGCCTGCCAAAGCATTCCAGGGATATTAAATACAACGATAAAACATAAAATAACTACGGCGATAAAAAAGATAAACCTTAGAAAAACCTCTCTTTCTGTCTTATCTTTGAATAGAATCACTTATTTTAGACCTCACCATCTTCGCTTTTATATTAAATTAATTTATAACAGGTTCTTGCATAACTCAAGGACTTATAATAACCTCTAAAAAGATATGGGAAATATTTTCAAAATACTACGACCTCTTGTTATGTTTATAGATTTATGCGTTACAGTTTTTGCTACTCTATTGGTATATCCATTCCGCTTTATCGGGTTAAATCTGGATTATTACATCATGAAGTTATGGGCAATAGTAACGTTGTGGGTATATAGAATAAAGATCGTAAAACTAGGAGAGAATTC
>JBAXWW010000193.1:0-3112 GCA_037128215.1 bacterium
CATAACGATTATAACGTCCTTTGTTTTTTCTGGGTCCATCGGCTGACAAGTCCAGTCGTCACCAACGTAAGGCACACACGACCACGAATCAGGGACATTCATCTCTATAAAATTATTTGCAAATGGTTTTGCATTTAAGCCACTAGAAAGTGTAATACTCAAAATCAATAATAAAGTAACCAGAGTAGCCTCCCAGCGGTGATCCGCTCATTTTTTTACTTAGCTTCTTTTTTATCGAACCAAATGTTCCAAACAAAATGGACAGCAACTGCATTTGCGGCAACAGCAACTAACATAGAGGCGATCATTAGCCCTGTAAAATTAAAAAACATACCAATAGCCATCAAAAACATTCTCTCTGGACGTCTTATATAACCCCAGTCAAGGTCAATATCAAATTCCTTTGCCTTAGATACAATAAAGGAAGACATTATAACACCAATAAAGGCGATGAATGTGAACATAGCAGTTATAGTATGCTCTACCTGCATAGACATCACTATCACAGCTGTATAAAAGATTACCTCTGTATATTTACCTATTATTGATTCAATTAATTTTTTTGTATTCAGCAATGTCGCCATTATATCGCAAATTGCCATTAAAAGGACCACTGCTCCTGCCTGCCTAATCCCCTCTGCAAGTGTGAAAAAAGCAAAGATAATACTTAAAAATAACATCGTAAAAGAGAAAACAATTGAGCGGACACCTTCTTTTTTTAGTATATCAATTATATTTTGTAAATATGATCTATAAAAATCTAGGACCTTTAAATATCTTTTATCCATAAAGACAAACCTCTCTAGTATTTTATAGACGGAACAACTTCCTTACCTGTACTTTTGGTCAGATCTGCCAGAGCCATGTTGTAATTGTACATAGCCATACAATAGTTTATTTTAGCCTCTAAATATGCCTTTAATGCTTCCATAAGGTCCTTTGCCTGTGTAGCACCAATGCTATAACCCATCATCGCATTTATTATCCACTTACTAGCGTTAGACTCACCTTCTTTAGTATATTCAATAGCTTTTTTATAATCAACAGCCTCTCTATATGCTTTTTTAACCTGAAGCATCATCCCATCCTGAAGTGTTTCTTTTACCATAAGTATCTTTTCATATTCAGCCTTGCTTTGCATGGACATTGCATTTATCGTCCACCAATCCAAATTAAACTTTAAACCAAACAAAACTGCTCCGCCCAAACCATTAAATCTATCATAAGCAAAAGAGCTATTCTGTTTGTCTCTAACATTGCTATAAGCGGCACTTGCAGCTCCCATAAGAAAGAAAACTGGACGTTTTTGCTTAACCTGTGCCTGCCATAAAGACCTAGTAGCCTCTATACCGGAATGTAACATTTTTAATTCAGGTCTATTCTCCATTGTAGAGGCAAGATAATCAGGCTCTGATTTTATTTCAAGTTCTTCAGGCATCAGATATTCATCTTCAAGTTTAATCGTCGTATCTGCAGGGTATCCAAGCGTCCATACAAGTGCTTTCTTGGCAAGATCCCTGCCTCTTAGAGCTTCATCTGACTTTGTTAGCATCTGAGCGTAGTATGTTTTTATAGTGAACAGATCCTCTCTTTTTATTTTATTTTGTTCCAAAAGAGTTTCTGCTGTTTTGATAGCATCATCAAGTTTTTCCTTAGCTTCTTGAGCAATATCTACTAGGTCGTTAGCCAACTGATAACCATAGTAAAATTGTTTAGTCCTGTAGATAAGGTCTTCTTCCTTTGTTCTTACTCTTTGTGTTTCTACATCATAACCATGTTCTGCTGCTGCTTTATACTCAGAGATAACACCAAAAGTATGTAGAGGCTGAATAATTTCCAACGTAGCATCTGCAAATATTCCCCACTTGGAATAATTCTTTACAGAACTTATAGCATTACCTCTTTCTTCAAATATAGGAGCACTCAAAAGATATAGTGTTGTTTTTGGAAACCACCCTGCTCTTGCCTGATTTATTCTTCCCTGAGCAAGATCTATATCTTTTCTTTCTGATATGACCTCTCCGTTGTAGCCTAACATTCTCTTTATAGCGTAATTTAAATTTATTTTATTATCAGCAATATTATTTTCAGAAGGAAGCACAGGTACAGAAGGAGTAACAACAGGTGTAGGATTAGCACTAACTGGGGTTAAGTCGTCTGAATATACAGTTCCTATGAATAAAGATATAGCAAAGAACAGTACAAGCCTTCTCACTTTTCTTCTCCTTTTTCTTCTCCCTTTACAAGGATGGGAAGTACAAAGATCAAAACAGAAGAACAGGCTAAAAGACCTACAAATGCCTCTACCGCTATCCCAAAATAACCCTTAACAATAGAAAGAATCATGGCAAAAACGCCGGCTGCTATGACTATTAAAGAGACAAAGATATGGTCCTTAGTTTTTGTTAGTAGTTCCATCTTTTAACTCAGCCTCCTTTTTTTTATCTTCTGCCGCCTTTAGGTCCTTTTTCTTTCTTGATTCTGATTCTTCTTGTAATTTTTTCTTCATTAGCTTGAAAAGCTCAGCATAATTTTTCTTAATTATTACGTCATTAAATTGAGACCTGAACCCTGGTACCCATCTTTCTCCCTCTATGTTTATATCATATATTATCCATGAACCATCTGCCTTAGGGTGCAAATACCATGACATTACAAATTCTTTATTTCTTTTTTTGGTCTTCTTACCTTTTATTAGTGTTCTTACTTCTATATCATTCTTTGTTTGAGAAACAACGTCGTGTTTCATTTTAAGATCACCAAAATATTCATTAGCCAACGGATAAGCTATTTCTTCCACAAGGTTTTTAAATAAAGAAGCAAAAGAACTCTTTTCTTCTTGAGACTTACCAGCCCAATGATCTTTTTTAAATTTATTCTTTTTTGCATCATAGTCGTATTTTAATGATTTTTCACAAACATCATAATAATCTATGTACTGAGATATATCCCTTACCAGCTCATTATCTTTGGCCATATATTTTATATAACTCTGTTTACCATCAAGGAAAAGATTTCTGTTCTCTTCCATTTTTCTAAAACCATCAAGCATTTTTACAACTAATTTTACTCCAGGTGTTTTAAGCTCAGTCTCTGATGTTTCCCATAAAAC
>JBAXWW010000194.1:0-3045 GCA_037128215.1 bacterium
AAATTAATAGAGGATGCAATTGCCTTCATCCTAGATCTAAGCAAACCATTCGATAAAAAAAAGAACCTTCTCTTAATTAATACTATGACATTAATAAGTAGAAAAGGTTACAACGGTGTTTACAAACAAGATGATTTCATAAAGGGATTAAAAGAATTATACACATTGAGCAAAAGCTACTCGTTTGACATTGACAATAACACAAAGGCTGAAAGCATAAGGGCAGTAATTTTTAGACTTGAAATGAAGCAACGTCTGTTAAAAGACATAATTCTCAAGGTAAATTAAAGGCTCTTACGGTTTTAAATTATTCAACATTCTTGGGAATGGGATTGTTTCTCTTAAATGAGAAACACCACAAATCCAACCGACAGTTCTTTCTATGCCTATGCCAAATCCTGAATGTGGAACAGAACCATATTTTCTAAGGTCCAAATACCATTTGTAGTCTTCGACGTTAAGATCATTCTCTTTAACCCTTTTTAGTAATTCATCATAGTTATCTTCTCTTTGTCCGCCACCAACTATTTCTCCAAAACCTTCAGGAGCAAGAAGATCACAACCTCTTACATATTGAGGGTCAGAACTTCTCTTAAAATAAAAGGCTTTAATAGCTGCTGGGAAATCATATACAAAAACAGGCTTACCGAATTTTTCTGAAAGGATGGTTTCGTGCCCTCCTCCAAAATCACCACCCAATTCGAAGTCATCGCATTCTTTTACAAGAATCTCTGAAGCCTCTTTATAACTTATTCTAGGGAAAGGCTTGCAAACACATTCCAATTTAGAAATATCTCTTTCCAATACTTCAAGTTCTTCTTTGCAATCCACTACTACAACTTTTACTACATGTGAGACAAAATCTTCTATAAGATCCATGTTCATATCAAGATCATAGAAAGCCATTTCAGGCTCTAACATCCAAAACTCAGTAAGATGTCTTCTTGTTTTTGATTTTTCTGCTCTAAATGTTGGTCCAAAGGTGTAAACTTTACCATGTGCTAAGGCACTGGCTTCTGCATAAAGTTGACCGCTCTGAGTAAGGTAGGCCTGCTCTCCAAAATAATCACAAGAGAACAAATTAGAAGTTCCCTCGCAGGAGTTTGCACTTAATATAGGACTTTCCATGCATAAAAAGCCTCTATCGTCTAAATAATCCCTCATAGCTTTAGTTGTTCTAGCTCTAACTTTCATTATAGCGTGCTGTTTTTTTGAACGAAGCCAAAGATGACGATTTTCCATAAGGAAAGGAGTTCCATGTTCCTTAGGTGTAATAGGATAATCGGTGCTTGTACCAATAATGTTAAAAGATTTCACTCCAAGTTCTACTCCACCAACAGACCTTGAATCCTCTTTTACTATACCAACTATTTCTACAGAAGTTTCCTGTGTAAGTTCATCGAACCTGTTCATATAATCTTCTGAAGTTTCTCCCTTAAAAAGAACACACTGTAAAAGACCTGAGCCATCTCTTAAGATGAGGAACTTTATATTTTTACTGCTAGCCCTGGTATTATAGACCCAGCCTTTAACAGTTACTTCCTGACCAATGTGTTTTTTAAGATCCTTAATGTAAACCCAACTCATTAAAAAAATCCTCCGCCTTTAAATTTGAAACCAATAAGATAGTATGTTATACACCAATTAGAGGACAATATGTACCCTATTTTATGCCATATAGGCCCTATCCCAATATACGGATACGGGTTCATGCTTGCCACAGGATTTGTAGTCTGTATGTTCCTTGCACAAAGGGACGCTAAACACTTTAGCATTTCAGCAGAAAAATTGGCTGATCTATTCCCTTTGATAATACTGTCAGGAGCTATTGGAGCTAGATTGTTCCATGTAATAGTGGAACGACCAGCATACTTTTATGAACACCCTCTTGATATTTTTAAATTATGGGATGGCGGAGTAACTTTTTATGGCGGCTTGATGCTAGCTATATTAGTTGCCTGGTTATATTGCAGAAAGCACAAGATGAGCACCCTTGAGCTGTTTGACTTCCTAATACCGTATGTAGCATTAGGAGAAGTCTTTGGTAGAACTGGATGTTTTTTGGCTGGTTGTTGCCACGGCATACCAACTGATCTACCTTGGGGTATTGCTATAACGAACCCACTGAGTGTAACAAGACCTCTTGGAATACCGCTGCATCCGACTCAACTTTATCAAGTTGCATGGAATATCCTGACATTCATAATTGTATACAGAACATCATGGAGAAAAAAATTCATCGGACAAAGTTTATTAATGTACGGAATAATGTACCCAATAGGACGATCTATAATAGAGATATTTAGAGGTGATAGTGTTAGAGGTTATATCCTCGACGGAGTTATAACTACAAGCCAGGGAATAAGCATTATGATCTTTACGACATGTGTAACTATTTTTATTGTCAGACATTTTAGAACAAAAAAAGAACAGAAAAGATAGGGATCATTATGTTTCCAAATATGTTCGGTATACACTACATTCACACATATGGTTTTTTTGTTGGTCTTGCTATCGTCTCATCAATTTATGTAGCAACAAAACTAGGATTACAGAGTGGACTTAAAGAAAAGGATCTAAATAAACTCTTTATTGCTGGAATCATTGCAGGCTTATTAGGTGGAAGGCTTCTGTTCGCGCTAGAGGATGTTAGTCATTTTATAGCGCATCCTTTGGATCTGTTCCTAGTAAATCAGTGAGGATTAACTGTTTATGGAGCATTACTACTTGGTGTAGCTACATGGATAATACTCATAAAAAAATATAAAATGCCACTGCTGAGAACATTAGATGTTCTAATAATTTCTCTACCTTTAGGACTTGCAATAGGAAGGATAGGATGTTTTTCTGCAGGCTGTTGCTATGGTAAAGCAATAATAAGTGACCATCTTCCATGGTATGCCATAAAGTTCCCAGCTAATGTAAACTGTTTTGCACCAACTGGACAGTTTTTGTATCCAACTCAATTAATGGACGCCATCTATAATTTTCTTATATTTGCGATTCTTCTCCTGTTCAGAAAGAAGCTCCAAAAATATGATGGAC
>JBAXWW010000195.1:0-3032 GCA_037128215.1 bacterium
ATACTTCTGGCCATCAGCTAGATTCTTGTCTACTGCTGCTTTAAATTTTCCGCTGCTTAGACAGTCTTCAAACTTTTTAGCATCAACGCCAGCTTCTACTGCATATTTCTTAAGATCTGCATCTTCAAGAGCGGTATTGTTTTCAAAAGTTTTATCGTGGAATTCAAAGAATTTACCTTGTTCATTAGCACAAGCTCCAGCTTCTGCTGCTCTGTGTGCTTTATCATGGAAAGGAAGTGGGAAATTCTTGAATACATATCTAACCTTGTCACCGTATTCTTTCATGATCATGCCAGCGTTTGTACTTGCTCTTTTACAGAAAGGACACTGAAATTCAGAAAATTCTACGACTGTAACTTTAGCATTTTTGTTACCCTTTACAACATCTGCAGCATCTACTTCTACTTTAACTTTTGACATCTGTTTAGGTTTCTTTATTTTAACAACAACGTCATATTTCTTTTTTAAGCCTTCAGCAAAAGTTTTTCTCGCATCAGCTTCTCTTTGACTAACAAGATATTGTTTAACTCTATCTTTTAACTTAGCCATCTGATCTTTTGGTATGTTCTTATCCTTAGCAAAAGCCTCGACTTCCTGATCTGTGACAGGAGTAATCTTGCTTTTTATTTCCTGGTTTATAAGGTCATTAGCTGCAACACCACGTTTTTTTGATTCAAGGTCGATTAAGCGATTCTCTAATAGATCACTCAAATACATTTCCTTATATCTGAAAGCGTTCTCTTCTAATCTGAACAATTGTTTTTCTAATTCAGGATACTTCGCTTCTAGAGCACCAAGAGTAATTTTTTCTCCACCAACTACTGCCAAAACTTCTTTTGTGTCATCCTTCTTTTTACTGCAAGAAATAACAAGAAGAGCAGCCAAACTGAACAATACTACTTTCTTCACAAGACACCTCCATATTCTTAAGACCTTTATGTGAAATCAGATGAATAATAGTACAGGTAGATATAATGTCAAGCTATTAGAACCTTACAAAAGAACGAACAACAGCCTCATGGCTGTCATTAATAAGACATTTACGCAAAACATCATTATCAAAAAAGGTACTGGCCTATCAAAGAGCCCATCATTTGAAAAATACAATTTCATCTGACGACCACCCCCTTGGTAAGAACATATTTTTATAACAATTAAGAGCATAATGATCTGTCATCCCTGCTATATAATCACAGGTAACTTTCTCTATATCATCATAAAGAGCGTCTATATTCATCTGTTTCTTTAATTTATCAGGGTTCTTGCAAAAAAACTCGTAAAGTTCAGAACACACGTTAAGTATTTTGCCAAAATCAGAAGTAACTTGTTCTTGTTCATAGACATTCTTGAAAAGAAAAGATCTTAGCTCATCTATGGCATTTACGACGGAAGAACTCATATATATTCTTTTCTGGCAGTTTTGAAAATCAGAATCCATTTTATCCAGTGTGCATATAACAACATCTGCTATCATCGTTGTTATTTTTTCTTTAAATGAACAACCAAGCACAGCTGTAACGCTAGATGGTATGTCGTTTTCTTTTATTAGCCCTGCTCTAATAGAATCATCAAGATCGTGAATAAGATAAGCCATTATATCTGCAACTCTTACTATCTGTCCTTCTAGAGATCCTGAGTATCTAGAGAGATCATCGTCCAAGATAGGTCCCTTGCCCTTTGAATGTTTTGCAATACCATCACAAACTTCTACCGTAAGATTCATCATCCTTGCTATTCGTTCACTTTGGATAGCGTGATGAAAACCTCCTGGAACAATTTTGTTAAGCACCCTTTCACCAAAATGTCCAAACGGAGTATGACCAAGATCATGTCCCAACGCTATAGCCTCTGTAAGATCCTCATTGAGTCTAAGCGCTCTTGCAATTGTTCTTGATATTTGTGAAACCTCAAGAGTATGGCTCAGTCTTGTTCTGTAATGATCCTCTATTGGAAAAAGAAAAACCTGTGTTTTACCTTTTAATCTTCTGAACGGTTTAGAATGTATAATTCTGTCTCTATCCCTTTGATAGCAGAGACGGAGCTCTCCTTTGTAATCTACTGGAAATAAAACCCGGCCTTTTGATAGTGAAGACAAACAAGCATATTTGCTTAAATAGCCCTTCTCTCTTTCATGAAGGACATCCCTAATTTTTTCTGAAAAAGATTCAATATTATAAGTCAAAGTAAAACCCTCAAACTCTATGACAAGACACCTGGAAAAGAGACCCTTATCCCATCAAGAATAAATTCTACAGCCATTGCAGATAATATCAGCCCCATTAACCTCATCATTATATTGGAACCAGTCTGGCCTATAGCCTTATAGACAAGACGAGAATATCTAAGAAGATAATACATACCTACTGAAGATATTATAACTGCAGCTAACACCATCAAGATAGAAGTAAACCTTTTACCAGTTGTAGAAAAAAGTATTACAGTACTTATAGCTCCAGGCCCAGCTATAAGAGGAGTTCCGATAGGAAAAACAGAAATATCTTCCTTTGCTCTGGCTTCCTGAAGTTCAGAGTCAGTCGCTCTTGATTCACTTCTCTTAGCATGTAACATATTTATACCCATAAGAAGTATAAGTATACCTCCTGCTATTTTAAAGGAGGGAAGACTTATTCCCAGGAAATCAAATATTTTTTCCCCAGCTATAGTAGAAACTATCAAGATAGAACTTGCCACCATGAGAGATCTAGCAGCAATATGTCTTACCTGCATTTGACTCATACCCTCGGTCATGGATACAAATGTAGGTATAACTGTAAATGGACCCATTATTGTAAAAACGGATATAAAAATCTTAGCAAACATATTATTTGTTTATTATCGCCTTTATTTTTTCTACCTTCGCAGCTTTAGATTGAGGAGTGAACTGATCCCAATCTTTTTCAAGCTTGGTCACAACATCGTACAATCTTCTATATCTATCAGCTGTTTTTTGAGCGTCGGCAGATGTATCATTTCTAAGATCATTCCATTTTCTTTGTACTTGTTTTTTGATATCCCTTAATTCATCTATGCTT
>JBAXWW010000196.1:0-3005 GCA_037128215.1 bacterium
CGCATAATATTATAAATTCTAAGCTCATAAGTCCCTCATTAAACCTCCTGCACAATTGCCAAAATGCTCTATGAAAACTTAGATTAAGATATTTTTGAATGTAAATTAGTATACGTACCTGGATTTTAGCGAGTAGAGATTTAGAATGGGCAAAAACCGAATCGTTTATGTATATATAAATTTAAAAGTTCAAAATACGTGAACTATACATTCAAATATGAGTGGTTCTTACTTTTTCCCTTTAGTAGTTTTTGCCTTTGTTTCTGCTTTTCCAGCTCTGAATTCACTTCTGTATTTTAGTACCTGATCTAGTAATTCTTTAGAGTAGAGCTTGCCTGTTAAGGAACCCCACACTGACTCACTGATCTGATCAAACTTTACGACATCTTCTGGGTTTAGTTCTATTGGCTTGACATTGTTTTTCTTTAGAGTGCCATATGCTTTGTCGTTATCTGTTCTTGATGCTTCAACAAGTCTTTTGCAAAAAATATTAGTACGCTCAGTTAAAAGTTTTTTCTGAACAGGACTTAGTTTTTCAAAACTTTTTTTAGTCATTAGTATAGCACCTGTAGCGTTAGTTAATTTAAGGGTTGTCATATATTTTGTTTTTGTGAACCACTGCAAAGCTATGGCTGCTAGAGGAGAAACATATACAGAATTTATTAATCCAGTCTGTAATGATGTGTATACATCAGTTACAGGCATAGGATTGGGAACTATTTTTAATTTTTCAAAAAGCTCTTTAGCAAGGGGATCTCCTTCCCAAGTCCACATCTTTATTCCCTCCAAAGCCTTTAAAGAATCCAAAGGCTTGTTGGAGAACATATTTACAAAACCAACTTCTGCCCATCCAAGTAATACATAACCTTTTTTATCAAATTCTTTCTCAAAGTATGGACGAATCTTAGCTGTTACATAATCTATTTCTTGATATGAACTAAATAATCTAGGTAACTCAAGCACTCTTATTGCCGGTAAGATTTGACCAAGGCCAACTCCAGTGAATCCCGCGCTATCGATTTTTCCAAACTTCATTTTTCTTATAACATCAAATTCATCTCCACTTATTCCACCAGGAAAGATTCGGAACTGTATTTGATCTTTAGATTCTTTTGTTATTTGAGTATTAAATTCTCTCATTAGATTTAACCAAGTTGAACCTTCTGGTGCTAGAACAGCAAATTTAATTTCATTAATAGGCGTTGCGGCTTTAGCATGAGCAGGTAATAATGAACAACATAGAATTGTGATAAATAAAAAAATGTTTTTGTGCATCTTAAGTTTCTCCTATTAACGGTTGTTATATGTTTATTCTTCAAAAAGTGTCTTTACACTTTTTCTTATCTCGTCGCTTTTAGCTTTAACTGATGTATTTATAAGAGCTGTATCCTTTAGAGCTTCTGCATCTGTTTTGTTGATTTCTTCCATTAGCTCAAAGAATTTTTTTCTATCTTGTACCGCCGGAGTGCAGTACTGTGCATACAATAATTGTATAGCTAAGAACTTGTGATCGGAATATTTCATTGATTCTTCCATCATTTTTACGCCAAGATCTGGTTTACCACCCAACATCTTTGGCATTGCACATTCAAGGGTTGCCTTTAATGCCAGAGGTGTACCGTAGAAAAAACTTTTATCAAGTTGGACCATTCTGTCAGCTAGTATCTTTATCTTTGGGAAATCAGAGATCTGGTCAACATTAGATTTATTCATATTTATAAGTAGTGACCAATTAAAAACAGTCCATAAGAGAGCTTCTCTTTTAGTTATTCCAAAGGCAGCAGATTCCATCATTTCCATGTCGTTGTTCTTTAAAGAAGTATTGAATCTCTTGTCTTCAGTTAGGATAGATAAGCCATAGTTTTTTCCTCTTGTATAAAATGTAGAGATTCTCTTAATCAGTTTGTCTCTTTCTACAGAGTTTTTTGTATAAAGAAGGTCTGTCTCGAGAAAAACAAATGCAAATCCACCATAGGCCTGTGATAGAAGAACTCTAAGATTTTCATTCTTAGGATTAGATTTTTGTAGGACTTCTAGGAGCTTTATATTAGACTCAAGACCAGCTCTAGCTAGCTCTAGGTCTGTCTCTTCGTAAAAAGCAGGTATTCCTTCCTTTATAGCATCAGAGGTGATGTCAACAGCAAGCTTTGTTGTCCCACAAGAGCTTACAGCGAGAATAAAAAACAAATAAATGACACTATTTAAAATCTTAATCATAATATATTCATATTACAAACTTTTTTTGTCTTTTCCAGAAATATCTAAGTTTATTTAATTTTATTATTGAAATAAATCTGCTGTATGCTACAAAAAAGTCACAAAAGGTTATCCTTTATTTCAAGTTGAGGAGGTCTACTTATGCTGAAGAAATTGGCGCACGGGCATCCAAAGGGTCTTTACCTGTGTTTCTCTGTAGAAATGTGGGAAAGATTCAGCTTCTATGGAATGCGTGCATTACTGGTCCTTTTCATGACAAAATTTTTGCTGTTCACTACCGCACAGGCGGGACATCTTTATGGTTGGTATTTGGGCGTTGTTTATCTTACCCCTCTTATCGGTGGTTATGTGGCTGATAAATATTGGGGCATAAATAAAGCGATTATCGTTGGTGGTACCGTAATGGCTATAGGCCAGCTTTTACTAGCTGCTGTTGCTTTTATGAGTCCAGAAGTCGTCCGAACACAAATGATGTGGATGTTCTATCTTTCTCTAGTAATCATGGTTCTTGGTTGTGGTTTTATTAAAGCTAATATCTCTACAGCAGTTGGAACTATGTATGAAAAGAATGACCCTCGTCGTGATAGTGCTTACACTATCTTCTATATGGGTATAAATCTTGGAGCATTTTTCTCTCCTCTACTTTGCGGAACTCTTGGTGAGAAAGTTGGTTGGGGTTGGGGATTTGGATCTGCTGGTATATTAATGTTAATAGGTGTTATAAACTATGTAATGTTCAATAAAAAGCTTCTTCCTGCTTGTGTTTTTAAGGCAGCTAATTGTAAGAA
>JBAXWW010000197.1:0-2944 GCA_037128215.1 bacterium
AAACTACATGAGAGAATTCAAGTTCATTACCGTACAAAATGAAAGACTTAACAATAATCTTACAGAACAGATCTATTTTGAAGTTAAGAACTCAGATAAATTTGAAGCTCTATGCAGAATAATAGATATGGAACTTGAGTTCTATGGACTTATCTTTTGTAGAACAAAAATAGAGACAGACGAAATATCCAGAATGTTGATAGACAGAGGTTACGAGGCTGAAGCACTTCATGGTGATGTTTCGCAGGCGCAAAGAGAAAAGATTTTGGACAAGTTCAGAAAGCAGAGAATTAACATACTTGTAGCAACTGACGTAGCTGCTAGAGGAATAGACGTTAACAAGATGACCCACGTAATAAATTATTCACTACCTCAAGACCCTGAATCTTACGTTCATAGAATAGGCAGAACAGGAAGAGCTGGAAATAAGGGAACTGCTGTTACGTTCATAACACCGTCAGAATATAGAAAACTTGTGTTTATACAAAAAGAAGCGAAAACAGATATAAGAAAAGCACAGGTACCAAAGATAAAAGACATAATAAAAATAAAAAAGGCTAGAATTGCTGAAAAATTGCTAGAAGCGATGGAAAATGGAAACTTTGGTGAATATACCTCTTGGGCAGAAAAGATGCTGGAACAACATGACGCAAAGGACGTAATAGGCGCCCTATTAAAATACTCTTTTGAAGATCAACTTGATGAGAAAAGTTATAAAGAAATCTCTGATGTTGGCGGTAGTGGTTCTAGAGACACAGTTGACAGAGAAGGTACAACAAGGCTGTTCATTGCGTTAGGAAAAAAAGATGCTATGACCCTTAGAACAATAGTCGACCTGATAAAAAGGAATTCTACTTTAAGTGACAAAAATATTAATGAAGTACAGGTCTTCGATAATTTCTCTTTTGTCTCTGTTCCGTTTGAAAAAGCTGAAGAAGTTATCCACGCTTTCAAAAACCAGAGCAAAGGTAAAAAAACAATTGTCAGCAAGGCTAAACCCAGAGAAAATAATAGCAATAGAAGACACTAAAAATTAAAGGAGTTCTTATGCCTTTAGTATTAATCTGTATAGCTCTTGGACTAGCGGCAGGGGCATTAAGTGGACTTGTTGGATTAGGTGGAGGCATAGTCGTCCTACCAGTACTAATATATGCTCTTGGTATGGAGCAGCACTTGGCTCAGGGAACAACTCTTGCCATGATGTTACCTCCAATAGGGGTACTAGCTGTATGGAACTATTACAAACATGGTTATGTTGACTTTAAAGTGGCAATGTTAATCTGTCTTGGCTTTTTAATAGGAGCCTTCTTTGGCTCAAAAATGGCCGTAAATATGGATACTAAATACATAAAAACGATCTGTGGTGTTTCCTTTATACTAGTAGGTATAAAGATGGCCTTCTTTAAAAATTGACATTATTTTTAGATATGAAGAGATACAAAATTTTAAGTCTTTTACATTTTTATTGTAATATTTGTACATAATGGTATCTGTTTCTTTATTATTAAAACACCCAATGGGTGCATTAAAGGGAGGATTTGATCCATGAAAAAATTGTTACTACTAGGTTTAGGACTATGCGTTTTCTCTCTATCAGCTATGACTTTCAAAGATTACGTTGCTACAGATTACAAGAGCATCGGTGGAAAGGTTAAGGATGCTGACAAGTGCTATTCTGCAAGATATACAGACATGTATACTTTTGTAACAAAAGCTAACACAGATGCAACTACTTTAACTACTCTTGAAAATAAAGTTAAAGACTTCTGTACTTCAAATGGAAAAGGCGGAGAGAAGTTCAACTACGCTGGAAAAGACAGAAACGCTCTAGTTTTCTACAAAACTAAAGTAACTGGTAATGCCTGCACAGGAAAAGAAACAGATCTTAAAGGTGTAAATTGGTTTTTCGATCTTTCAGAATGTAAGGACCTTGGTTATAAAACAAACTAGTATAATATCGTAAAAGATAAAGAAAAGGGGTATGGTGAAAACCATACCCCTTTTCTTTATCTCAAAAACTTACTGGTATTATAGATCGTAGTACAGCCTCATCTCATAAGGATGTGGCCTATTCCTTACCTCATTATATTCCTTTTCCATTTTCCAGTTTATTATTGTATCAAGGATATCTTCATTAAAAACATCACCTTCCAATAAATAGGAATGATCATCCTTTAGAGCCTGCATAGCTTCCTTAAGAGAAGTAGGCAAACTTTTTATGCCACATAACTCTTCTTTTGATAGAGCAAAAATATTTTTGTCTATAGGTCCAAATCCTTCTTTTCTAGGATCTATTTTATTTTTTATTCCATCAAGTCCGGCCATAAGCTGGGCCGCCACAGCAAGGTAAACGTTACAAGTCCCATCTGGAGGCCTAAACTCTATTCTCTTTTCATTTGGCTCTATCGCATACTTTGGTACTCTTATCGCAGCTGATCTGTTTGCAAGAGAAAAGAATAAATTAACAGGAGCCTCAAAACCAGGTATCAGCCTCTTATATGAATTTGTACTAGGGTTAGTCAAAGCTAACAAAGATGGGCCATGTTTTAATATTCCACCAACGTAATATAAAGCTAATTCACTTAATCCGGCATAACCATTTTTATCATAAAAAAGAGGCTTGCCATCCTTGAACAACATCTGATGAAAATGCATTCCATTTCCAGCCTCATTGTATAGAGGTTTAGGCATAAAAGTAGCCGTACGGCCATTTTCTTTTGCAACCATCTTAATTATATATTTAACCCAAGTAGCAACATCACCTACTTTCTGTATAGGCTGTAATTCTATTTCTATCTCGCTCTGGCCAGGGCCACCCACTTCGTGATGGTGATATCTTACGTTTATACCGCTCTCTTCTATTACTTTAACCATCATAGATCTTTCATTGTAAAGGTCATCCTGAGGTGGTGCCGCATGGTATCCACCATGGTGTGGTATTTTA
>JBAXWW010000198.1:0-2938 GCA_037128215.1 bacterium
CATAGAAACTTCATTAAGATTATTAATAAAATCATTTATATCCGTCTTACTATCAAAGGTTACTCTTTCTATGTTTGCATTTATTTTTTTTATTATTTTTTTTAAATAATTTGTAGCTGTTTCCCTTATGTAAAATTCTTCGCCATGTATTATATATATAGGAGATAGCTTTTTGGTATCACCGTTGTTGTAAATATCCCTTAGTGTGTTTATAAGTTCCAGCGCTTTTAATTCTTTTTTCGCCATGGGAAAGCAAGATATCATAAAGATGAAAAAAATAGTAGATTATTAAAACTCTTCCAATAGAGAATCTACTGCAAATAGCATCATCTGATCTGACAAGGTCTTGATAGTCTCTCTTTTATTAGATTCCTTGATAAAGACATTAGAAGTTTTTCTCTCATCTGTGTAGGAACCACTTGTCATGGCCTGTGATTGGCTGAACGAATTTTGCCAAAGCAAAGTATGATCTTTCACTCTTATCATTTTTAGTTTTACATTAACTGTTACTAAATATGTAGTGGCTAATAATCTCTCTGCAGGTAGCCCTCCTGCAGCCTCTGTTGCAGAGGTCCCCATTTGTATACTTGCCGGGGTCAAAGTTACTGTGCTAACCTCTCCCTCTATATATGCATCCGCATTGTTTCTTACTAGTTCTAAATTTCTGCTTCTAGATACTAGATATAGCCTTAGTGCATCAGTAAAATATACCTCTGCACCACCTTCGAGTGTTTTATTTTTGAACATGTCTACAGAAACAGTCCTTATGCCCTTCTTCTCATAAGGGTTCTTAAGGGATGTAAAGCCATAGCCACAGCTACAAAGAATCACTAACAGCAATGCTAAGGAGTTTGCCCTCAACATAAATCACCTTCTTTATTTCTTTTCCTTCTACAAATTTTTTAACATTAATGTCTTGAAAAGCCAGTTTTTTAATTTCTTCCTCGTTTGTGCCTGTAGGTATTTCTATTTTTCCCCTTAGTTTTCCATTGACCTGTATCACTATTAATTGAGTATCATCAACTGTAGCTTTTTCATCTACATTTGGCCAGGCTTCTTGTGTTATAAGTCCATCATTCCCTATGATATTCCATAGTTCACTGCTAACATGAGAAGCAAAAGGAGCAAGCATCATAACAAGTATTTCTGCTATTTCCTTTAACACAAGCTTGTCTTCTTTTTTGATATTTGATGTATCTATTTTATATATTTCATTAACAAATTCCATCATGGCAGAGATAGCTGTATTAAATCCAAAAATCTCCAGATCTGAAGTTACTTTTTTAAGTGTTTTGTGTGCACAAGCTCTAATTTTTTTTATTTCTGGACTTAAGTTAGCATTAAGATCTTCTGATGATGTTTTTTTCCCTTTAAGCTCTTTCCATATTTGTTCGTTGTTATCTATAAAACGCCATATTCTACATATAAATCTATAACAGCCCTCTACTCCTTTATCACTCCAGTCTAGGTCTTTTTCTGGCGGTGCAGCAAATAATGAAAATAATTTTGCTGTATCTGCACCATAATTATTTATTATGTAATCAGGGTCAACGACATTCCCTAAAGATTTACTCATTTTATGTCCATCTTTGATGACCATTCCTTGTGTTAGTAAGTTAGTCGCTGGCTCATCAGTAGTTAGGTATCCAAAATCCCTTAGAACTTTATTAAAAAAGCGTACATACAAAAGATGCATAACTGCATGTTCTATACCGCCGATATATTGATCTACAGGTAGCCAATAAGAAGCTTTCTCTTTATTTATACCCGTTGGTTCATCCTTTGGTGATGTATATCTTGCATAGTACCAAGAGGACTCTACAAACGTATCCATTGTATCCGTTTCTCTTTTTGCCATAGAAAAACAGATAGGACATTTTACGTTAATAAAAGAATCTATTTTTGCTAAAGGATTATCTCCGATGGCTGTTAGTTTAGCATCTTCAGGTAAGATTACAGGAAGATCGTTTTCTGGTACTGGAACCATCCCGCATTTATCACAATAAATAACAGGTATAGGACATCCCCAATAACGCTGACGGCTTATTCCCCAATCTTTCAATCTGTAGTTAATCGTTTTCTTTCCTATATTTTTTTTCTCTATATGTTCACTTATCTCTTTTTTTGCTTTTTCACTGCCCAAACCATCAAACTGAGAAGAATTTATCATGATACCAGACTCGATATAGGCATCCTTTAGGTCTGCTTCTTTGGGATCCATACTCATCCAATCAGCTTTTATAACTACTTTTATTGGTAGCTTATATTTTTTGGCAAATGCAAAATCTCTTGTGTCATGTGCTGGAACAGCCATAACAGCACCAGTGCCGTAATCCATAAGAACAAAGTTGGCGACAAAGATAGGAATTTCTTGCTTATTAAGAGGGTTAATAGCATACGCACCAGTAAAAACACCCTCTTTTACACCGCCTTCTGCAGTCCTTTCTATTTTGCTTGTTTTTCTAATTCTATCTACGAATGCATGCACTTCCTTTTCTTCTTTCTTCCCTTTGCATAAAATAGCTGTAAGAGGATGCTCTGGTGCAATACTCATAAAAGTTACACCAAAGATAGTGTCAGGCCTTGTTGTATAGACTCGTAGTATCTCTTTAGTTTCACCCTTTATTGCAAAATCCAATTCTGTACCTTCTGATCGTCCTATCCAATTTTTTTGCATTGTTATTACACGCTCAGGCCATCCAGAAAGTTTGTCACAACCATCTAAAAGTTCTTGTGCATACTCTGTTATTTTAAAGAACCATTGTTCTATTTCTTTTGTAGTTATATCTTGTGAACAGCGCCAGCATTTACCATCCTGTACCTGTTCATTAGCGAGTACAGTACTACAAGTATGGCACCAGTTAACAGTACTTTTTTTCTTATAAGCCAATCCTTTTTTGAGCATCTTTATAAAAAACAACTGTTCCCATTTATAGTA
>JBAXWW010000199.1:0-2913 GCA_037128215.1 bacterium
CTACAAAAAAATGAATCAGACTTGATGAACAAAGATAGAATAGAGAGATTTATGAATTCTATCGACCAGAGGCTTGGAAGAGAGAAATAGTAATGTTACAACAGCAGAATATCATTCTAACCCGTCAGGAACTCTATAATTTAGTTTGGGCAAAGCCAATGATTCATCTCGCTAAAGAGTATGGACTTTCCGATAATGGCCTAAGAAAGGTTTGTAAACGAATGGAAGTACCAATACCTAAGTCCGGATACTGGCAAAGAGTGAATTTAGGCCAACAAGTAAAAAAAAGTGTACTACCTGCCCTATCTGAAGATGGTATTGAGACATACGAATTATTTATCCAAGAAAAGAACAAAACATTTAATAATATTGATGGGTTATCATTAAAAACACTTAATGAAATTACTTCGATTCAAGAACTAGATCCCAACAAATCCCAGAAACTTCATCCTCTTATCAAAAAGACGAAAGATGCTTTTAAAAAAGCCAACAATAACTACAATAACAAATTATGGACCAATGTGGATGGAGTCTTAGACATCAGGGTTTCAAAGGACTCACTAGATAGAGCCTTAAATATTTTTAATAGTCTAATAATTACTCTGCAAAACCTTAATATTGAAACCTACGTAGATACAAACAGAAAAACTACTATCAAGATTAAGGACGTCGAGATAAAATTATATATAATAGAGAAATTCAAACAAAAGAAAGTCCCCCTACTCCCTAATGATTGGGGATATAATCCAAAATCTACACATAACTATAAAATGGAACTTGTCCCTTCTGGACTGCTGGAACTATGCCTTGATGAAGGTTACGGCATAGAAACCAGAAAGACATGGAGAGACACTGAAAAACAAACCCTAGAACATTCCTTAATCAATTTTATTAAAAATATTAATGAACTATATCTCACTAAAAAGGCTCGTGAGCTTGAATTAGAAGAAATAAGGGAAAAGAGGCAAGAAGAAGAAAAAAAGCGCGAAGAACGCCTTTTTAAAGAGCATCTGGATGAAACAAGAGTATCAATACTAGATGAGCATCTTAGCAAACTACATAAAATAGGATTAATAGACAAATACATAAAAGAACTTGAACAAAGCAAAGGAGTCATGCTTCCCTCAAACAGTGAAGTTAAAACTTTAAAAGAATGGATAGACTGGGTAAAAAGCTATAAGCAAAAGCTCTCCGAGCAGGTTTTTTCAAGCGGAGAAAAATAAAATAATGGAAAACATAAAACTATATGATTTTGAAGAAGCAAGAAGTTGTTTTTTGAAGAAAATTGAGAAAAAATTAGCAAATCTTTTAGAAGAAAGTACGCTTAATAACTTTGAAGATTCTGGTTTATATGATCAAAAGGCAAAAAAAGAAATAGAACAAACAACTAATCAATTTTGTGAATATCTAAAGCAAAAATGTAAAGAGCAAAATCTTGACGAAAAGAATGAATCAAAAAGTCCACACCAAATTTTTTGGGAAGAATATTTAGCCAATCTACTTATTTACAATGGGTTAGACTTAAAGAAAGATAAGAGAGACGGTGCTCCTGATTTTTATTTTAATGTAAAAGAAGACAACAACAGAGAACGAAAAATTCATATTGAAGCAAAAGCTCCTGAATGTGGAATCAATCAAAACACAATTAGACCTGTACCAGAAATCACAGGGAAAAAAGAGGATAACAACGGAGAAAACTTTGGACACGGAATAGCTCAACCTGAAAAAGTTGCATTACGATTCACAAGTATAATAGAAGACACAATCGAGAAACAAATCCGTGGTACGTTCCAAAAAAGTAGTGCTGTGTCTGAAGATGATTATATTGTTTTAGCAATTAATGGGCATGAAGTAGTAGACAAGTGGGAAGGAATATGGCCTGAAAAGCCCATTGGACACCATCTTGTAAACTATGCCTTGAGTAATCGTTCTGGAAATACATTGTTAGATATAAAAACAAAAATAATTTTTGAAGAGCAAGGAGAATTAAAAAAATATAATGGAGAGAAAATACGTAATGACTATTTTTTACGGGACGACACACCTATTCATGGGATAATATATTCCAACGTTTCTAAAGATAACTGTTTATATAAAAGTGAATTAGTTTATATTCAAAATCCAAATAAAGAGAATTTAAGTAAGTATTTTAAGTTTCTAAAAAAACTTGATCTAAACACCTTAGTCCTTTAATCTTTCTGAATCTGTACTAGCTTGCTAATAGGAACGTCTATAACTTCTGCTATTTTCATCAGCGTACTTATTTTTGGATCAACTAGGCCATTCTCTATCTTAGACATTGTGCCTCTGGAAAAGCCAGCAAGCAGGTATATTTTATCTTGGCTATAGCCTTTTGATTTTCTGACTCTAGCAATATTGGCCCCAAGTTGTTTTAGAAATCTTTTTTTATCCACAGCTCCATTATCTACGCAAATAGAACTTGCTCTCTTCCTGTAAGAAGGTATAATGAAGGCGACCTTCTTGAAGGAACACTAGGCAAGGATTTCAAGGAAAAAGAGACCCAATAACATGCAGAACATACTTCCCATAAAACTGCCCCCAGACACACCCATAAAAGGGGCTTCTGGAGCCACCATCCTTGATTTTTGGCAATGGGCTTATTCAGACATATTGGATAACAGAGCTAGAGGCATATTCGCCGAATTTCTTGTTGGACAAGCCCTAGGTGTTATAACAGATGACGTTCGCCATGAGTGGCTAGATGCAGACTTACTGTACAATGGCAAAAAGATAGAAGTAAAAACTTCAGCATATATTCAAAGCTGGCATCAAAATAAGTTATCACAAATTAAGTATGATATTGAGCCCAAACGTAAGTGGGACCCACTAACAAACATAGTGGGCTCTGATATATCTAGAAATTCTGACTGCTACGTCTTTTGCCTATACACC
>JBAXWW010000200.1:0-2895 GCA_037128215.1 bacterium
GTAATAATCTAACCTTGATGAAAAGCCAAACCTATCCCTTAACGGTGATGCGATCATTCCTGCTCTTGTTGTAGCACCTATTAATGTAAATTTTGGCAGTGGTATTTTTATTGCCTTTGCCCCTGGTCCCTGTCCTATAACGACGTTAAGTTCAAAATCTTCCATCGCAGGATACAGAGTTTCTTCTACTACTCGACTTAAACGATGTATCTCATCTATAAAAAGGACGTCTTTTTCTCCAAGATTGGTAAGGATCGCAGCAAGATCGCCGGACTTTTCCAGCGACGGTCCTGAAGTAATTATCATTCTAGATCCAAGTTCATTGGCAATTATATTTGCTAGTGATGTTTTTCCTAGTCCTGGAGGTCCATGAAAAAGACAATGATCTAGAGCCTCACCCCTTGCCTTTGTTGCTTGTATAAAGAGAGCCAATTTTTCCTTAAGTCCTGTCTGTCCTATAAACTCTGACAGATTCTTTGGCCTAAGGTTCTGTTCAAATTGTGCTTCTCCGTCTTGAAGCCCTGGACAAAGATTATCTAGATTGTCTAATTCTTCTATGTTCACATCATGCCTCGTAGAGTTTCCCTAAGTATTTCTCCCATAGGACGCCCCTTGTTTATATCATCCAGTCGTGGACGTAGTGCATTTATAGCATCATTTCTCTTATAACCAAAATTAACCAGTGCCTGAATAAGTTCTTCATGAGTTGAAGTTTCACCTACATAAGGAATGGTGTCTGTACCTGTAGTTGAGACTCCCATTTTATCCTTTAATTCAACGACCATCCTTTCTGCTGTTTTTTTACCGATACCAGGAACTTTTGATAAAGCATTAACATCTCTGTTTATCATTATCCTTCTTAGATCATCAACACTGTAAAAAGAGATGATACCAAGTGCTGTTTTTGGACCAACACCACTAACGGAATATAATATTCTAAAACACCATCGCTCCGACGATGTTTCAAATCCAAACAATGTTATAGAGTCTTCTCTTACTACTGTATCTATATATAATGTAACTACAGAACCGCTCTTTGCCAAATAAGTAGCTGGCACCCTAACAGCATAGCCAACACCATTAACATCTATTACAGCCTCTCCGTTACTAACGTCTAATAATTTTCCTGTAAGTAATGCTATCATACTCTACTCACCATATTCCTAAGCGGTACTGTATTCAAGTGACAGATAGAAACTGCTATAGCATCTGTAGCATCAAATGATTTTATATCCCTGACACCAACAAGAAGACCGACCATCTGAGAGACTTGTTCTTTACCAGCTGCACCATAACACGATACAGATTTTTTTATTTCCCTTGGAGCATATTCAAACACTGGAATACCCATTTCAACTGCCGCTGTAATAGCAGCGCCTCTACCCTGTCCTAATGTTAAAGCACTTCTTGCATTGATTGCAGTAAAGATATCCTCTATTGAAACAGCATCTACTTTATATTCAGATATTTTTTGTTTTATACAATTAAAAATTTTACCTAACCTGGAACAAAGAGGCTCACTGCTGGACATTTTTAAAACATCGTAGTGGATAAGCTTGTAACTGTTGCCGGATGTTTCTACAATCCCGACTCCCATCTTTACTGTTCCTGGGTCTATCCCCAAAACCCTCATCGTACTCCTTATGTTAAAACTACTCTGAAAGATCCACTATTCTATCCATTTCAGCATCATCTATATCAAAATTTGCATGTACTTTTTGAACATCATCATAGTCTTCTAATTTTTCTACGAATTTGATCATAGACTCAGCCTCACCGCCGGCAAGCTTTATCTTGGTCTGTGATATCATCGTAAGTTCCGCAGAATCCATTTTTATACCTTTTTTCTCTATGGCAGAACGAACATTCTCTAGCGAACTTGGATCAGTATAGACCATAAAAAAATCGCCTTCCAGAACTACATCTTCAGCTCCAGCTTCCAAAGCTATTTCCATTAAAGCATCTTCTGTCGTAAGGTCTTTTGCGATCGCTATTGCACCTTTTTTTGTGAACATCCAGTTAACACAGCCTGTTTCACCCAAATTACCGCCAGAACGAGTAAAAATGTGTCTTAACTCAGAAACAGTTCTGTTCTTATTATCTGTAACAGCTTCAACTAATATTGCTGTTCCACCAGGTCCGTATCCTTCATAAGTAACTTCTTCATAACTTGCTCCACCGTCTAATTCTCCAGTACCTTTCTTGATGGCTCTGGATATATTATCATTAGGCATATTTGCTTCTTTAGCAGCTAAGATGGCTGTTCTAAGACGAGGGTTCATATCAGCATCCCCTCCACCATTTTTAGCGGCAATACTTATTTCCTTGATCAGTTTTGTGAATATCTTGCCTTTTTTTGCATCTGCTGCACCTTTTTTATGCTTAATAGAGCTCCACTTATTATGGCCGGACATATAGATCCCCCTTAGTTTATTATTCTCGTTCCCTTTGGCGCTTTAAAATTGAAAGTCCCTGCAGGAACGGGTTTGCTTAATCTGGTAAATGTCTTTACCTTAATTACAGTATTTGTGCCATTCAAATCTTTAAATTCGAAGCTGTCAATTATAAAAGTCGGCTTTTCTTTGAACCTAAGAATAGCCCATTCATAGCCCTTCTGGCTAGACCCACTTACTCTTAGTTCCTCTTGACCATCTGTCGAGATCTTTATAGAAGAAACATCATATTGCGTTTCAAAGATAACCGACTCTATTCCATCGTAATTACCTGTTTTTATAAGAAGACTTCCATTGTCTCCCTTTTCCTCTGCAGGGGTGTATACCCAGGTTTTTTTACCATTACTTATAACCTTGCCAGAGTTATCCCCATAGATCTCCCAAACAAAACTCTTTAGGGGAGAATAGAGTAAAGAGCCTTTTGATATTTTTGGGGATTTTA
>JBAXWW010000201.1:0-2867 GCA_037128215.1 bacterium
CTTAACTGATTTGCACCAAGTGACATACCAAAACCAAATTCTGCGTTATCTTCGAACAATGAGTTTGCCCAAGTTGGTCCTCTGCCCTCTTCATCAGCACAATAAGGTGTAAACGGCGCTGTTCCACCGTAAATAGAAGAACATCCAGTAGCATTAGCAACGTACATTCTATTACCAAACAACTGTGTTATCAACTTAACATATGGAGTTTCTCCGCAACCAGCACACGCGCCACTGTATTCAAATAAAGGTCTTAGAAACTGACTGCCCTTTAGTGTAGTTATATCAGCACCATCTGTTACGTTGTTTGGAAGTTTATTGAAAAACTCATATTTAGTATTTTCTACTTCAAGAACATCAGCCATAGGTTTTAGCTCTAATGCTTTTGTCTTAGAAGGACAACTAACAACGCAAGATCCGCATCCTGTACAATCGTAAGGAGAGACCTGCATGACAAATTCAAGACTGTTAGTGTTCTTAGTTGAAGACTTTAGTGTTGTAAAAATAGAAGGCTTATTTGACAGATTTTTTGGATCAATCTGTTTAGCTCTTATAACTGAGTGAGGGCAAACATAAGAACAGATATTACACTGAATACAATGTTCTGGCAGCCATACTGGAATTTCTGTCGCTATGCCTCTCTTCTCATACTGACTTACTCCTGCAGGAAAACAGCCATCACAAGGAATTTTAGAAACAGGAAGAGAATCTCCCTGGTCTCTCATGATTACAGCAGCAACATCGGACATAAAACCAGGAATACTTTCTGCAACAAGTTTTTTAGGTTTACATGTAGGATCTGCAACACCTATTTTTATCTGGCTAAGGTTTTTTTCTGTCTGATCAACAGCCTTCCAGTTCATTTCTACTATTTCTTTACCTTTCTTACCGTAAGATTTTTCTATAGCACCTTTAATAAACTTAATGGCCTGTTCCTTTGGAAGAACACCAGAAATTATAAAGAAGGCAGCCTGCATTACAACGTTAATTCTGTTACCAAGCCCAACTTCTTCAGCAACCTTGTAAGCATTAATATTATAAACTTTAACTTTCTTGTTGATTATAGTTTCCTGTACATCACATGGAAGATGTTTCCAAACGTCCTCGTTACTCCACATACTGTTTAGAAGGAATATCCCACCTTCTTTCATCCCTTTCATAACATCATATCTACCAAGATATGCCTGGTTATGTAGAGCGATAAAGTCAGCATGATCTACAAGATAAGGAGCTCTGATTGGGTCTTTACCAAATCTTAGATGAGAAATAGTTATTCCGCCTGATTTCTTTGAGTCATATACAAAGTAACCCTGAGCAAAATTTTCTGTATTATCTCCGATGATCTTTATTGAGTTCTTGTTAGCACCAACTGTACCATCTGATCCCAATCCCCAGAATAGACAGGAGATAGTATCTTTTGGAAGTATGTTAGCAGCCTGAGTAACAGGTAAAGAAAGATGAGTTACGTCATCATTTATTCCAACTGTAAAAGAATGCTTAGGTTTAGCGTTCTTTATGTTGTCAAAAACAGAAATAACCTGACCTGGTGTAAAATCTTTTGAACTTAAGCCATAACGTCCACCAACAACTATTGGATCATTATCAAATTTAAAATCAATTATACCCTTTCTTGCTTGGTCCATAACAGTCTGGATATCAAGATATAAAGGTTCACCTATAGTTCCAGGTTCCTTTGTTCTATCAAGAACAGCAACGGCTTTTACTGTTTTAGGCATTACAGAGAAGAAGTGTTTAGCAGAGAAAGGTCTATACAGTCTAACAACTACAACACCTACCTTTTCTCCCTTGCTGTTAAGATATTTTACTGTTTCTTCTACAGTTTCAGCTCCGCTACCCATAACAACGATAACTCTTTCAGCATCTGGTGCCCCAATATAATCAAATAATCTGTAGGAACGTCCTGTAACTTTTGCATATCTATCCATCACTTTCTGTACTTTATCTGGGCATTCATTGTAATAGGTATTAACACCCTCACGTCCCTGGAAGTAAATATCTGGATTCTCTGCTGTACCACGAGTATTTGGTTTATTAGGGTTCATAGAACGAGATCTGAACTCTGTTATCCTACCCATAGAAGGCTCTAGCAAGTTTTTCATATCTTCTTCTGTAAGCATTTCTATTTTCTGAATTTCATGTGAAGTTCTGAATCCATCAAAAGAATGAACAAATGGAATTCTTGTTTCAAGAGTAGAAAGATGCGCTATTGCAGACATATCCTGAGCTTCTTGAACAGATTCTGAGAATAACATAGCCCAACCAGTTGCACGCGCTGACATAACGTCAGAGTGGTCACCAAAGATTGAAAGAGCTGAACAAGCTAGTGATCTTGCAGAAACATGGAAAACAGTAGGTAATAATTCACCAGCTATCTTATACATGTTTGGGATCATTAGCAATAAGCCCTGAGACGCCGTAAATGTAGTAGTAAGAGCTCCAGCCTGAAGAGAGCCATGAACTGCTCCAGCAGCTCCTCCCTCGGATTGCATTTCGACGATATTGAGTTTCTGACCAAAAAGGTTTTTGCGGCCTTTGGCCATCATTTCGTCGCAGTTTTCTGCCATAGTACTTGATGGTGTAATGGGATAGATAGCAGCTACGTCGCTATACATGTAAGCAACATGCGCAACAGCATAACTACCATCGATAGTAAAATACTTTTTACTCATATGGGTTCTCCTTTTAAGAATGGTATTTTGGACTTTTTTAAGATGGTCATGCACTAAGAACACACAACCTTTTCAAAATCCTGTAAGAGCATATTTACAAGATAACGCGATGTAAAGTAAAGAATTAACTTAGTAAGAGCAAATTAACGCATCAAGCCCTAAAAGCTAATGTATGCT
>JBAXWW010000202.1:0-2846 GCA_037128215.1 bacterium
GTGCTATTTCTTTCAACATAGATCTTTCAGGCTGGTGAGCATAAAAAACAGCCGGAGTAGCATCATTCATATTAACAGTTGTTATTATCCCAACCTTCATTCCCTTTTCTTTAGCCATTTGTGCTATGCTCTTAAGTTTCTTTGTTCTGGTGTAATCCATACTTATTGTCTCTACTGCAGTTTTATTTCCAGTAGCAAGAGCTGTACCTGCTGCTGCAGAATCAGTTATATATCTATCTGCAGCATAAGTTGTAGCTACAGCAAGATTCGGAAATTTAGTAAAATTAAGTTTATCTATACCTATCTTGTCTTTTAAAGCAGCTCTATAAGCTTCTGTTGCATTGATGTGGACCAAACCCATTCCATCACCTATGAACAAGAACACATATTTCGCTTTTTGAGAATCTTGAGCATTTATGCTCAAAGTAAATATAGCTATTAAAAATACTAAAAAGAACTTTTTCATCTACACCCTCCTAAAAATTCCATTTATCGTAACAAACTATTTCCTCAAGATGTTTTCTTGTTGTTGTAACAATTGTTTTCAGATCTTGAACAGGATAACCAAGCGTTAACATACTGACTATTCTAACCTTGCTAGGAATATTTAAAAGTTCCTTAACCGTCTCCTCAGAAAAAGAGCCTATCCAACAACTGCCTATTCCTAATTCTGCCGCCATTAAAGACATATGCTCTGTAGATATAGACAAATCAACAGTATAAGCGTTTTGCCCACACATCATAATGTAGTCAGGCTGATCAGAACAGCCAAGGATCACTGCTGAAGCTTGCGCTATAAACTTCTGATCTCTGCACATAGGCACTAGCTGCGCCATTATCTTTTTATCCCTGATTACAAGAAACTTCCATTCCTGCATGTTTTTAGCAGAAGGAGCCAGTCTTCCAGCTTCTAGTATTGTATTTAAATCAGTTGCATTGATCTCTTTATCAGTAATGTAGGCCCTAACACTTTTACGAATTTTTATGGTGTTCATTATACTCATGATAAACCCTCCCTAAAATCTACGTGATTTTTATGCCATATATGTAGAAAAATATAGTAAATTTTGTGAAAACAATTTATGACATATATGTGAGTACATTTAAAAACAACACCCATGATCTTAGAGGTTTTTACGAACTACAACCTCATCATATCCAAGAGATACTACTTGTTTCAAGTTTGTATGATGCTTTTATATTTGAAGAGGATGGTCAGTTAACAGAACGTATCTTCAACGAGTATATAGATTTCCATTTGCATTATGCCCCTAGAGTGACACAGGTAGAAACAGCAGAAAAAGCTCTAAAGATGTTAGAAGAAAAAAACTACGACATGGTTATAACTACACTTCAGTTGGAAGACGTAGATGCTGTTGAATTCTGTGCAGGAATAAAGAAAAAATATCCTCATACATCCACAGTACTTTTAACACATGCTCCATCTAAATTATCAAATATACCAAAAGAAAAGCTGGATAAAAGTTTTGATGGAATCTTCTCATGGAATGGCGACACAAAAATATTCCTGGCTATAATAAAGCTGATAGAAGACAGGCTCAATTTAAAACCAGACACAGAGGTCGCAAGTGTAAGAGTTATATTGGTCGTAGAGGATTCTATCAAAAATTATTCTTCATTCTTGCCGGCACTTTATTACGAGGTAATGGCACAGACAAGGTCTTTGATATCAGAGAGCCTCAACAAGAACCAAAGGATATTCAGGATGAGGACCAGACCAAAGATAATACTTGCCGGAAACTACGAGGAAGCAATTGATCTTTGCAATAAATATAAAGATTACCTGATAGGGATAATTTCTGATGTAAGATTTCCAAAGAATGGTGTTCAAGAAGCTGAAGCAGGCTTTGACCTTCTAAACAAAGCAAAAGAGATGATTCCAGACCTTCCAATAATAATGCACTCTTCTGAGCCAGAAAACAGATTCAGGGCAAACAGAGAGGGCGCTTCTTTTCTTGATAAGAACTCACCAACAATGTTGCAGGAACTAAGAGAGTTCTTTAGAAGCAATCTTGGTTTTGGCGACTTTATTTTTAGAATGCCAAGCGGAGATATTGTCGATACAGCAAAAGACATGAAAGAGCTGGAAGAAAAATTAAAAACAGTCCCAGAAGAATCACTTAAATATCATGCTCAAAGAAATCACTTTTCAATCTGGCTTATGGCTAGAGGAGAATTTATACTGGCTAACAAATTACGTCCACGAACTTTAGATGATTACAGCAGTATAGAATCTCTTAGACAGGATATAATCCAATCACTTTCTTTATCAAGATACAGATCTCATCAAGGTATAATCGCTGAATTTGCGTGTGACAGGTTCGATCCTCAGTGTAGTTTTACTAGGATTGGTTCTGGTTCTCTTGGAGGAAAGGCCAGAGGTATAGCTTTTATAAGTGCACTATTAGCACAAAAACACACCACTCAGCTAAAGGCAAAATATCCAGATATAGAGATCAGCGTACCTACAACTTTTGTAATAGGCACAGATGAATTTGATAGATTTATGAAGATTAATGATCTTTCCAGAATAGCTCTTGAAGAAAAGAATGACGTATTGATCTCTCAAAAATTCCTAGATGCCGGCATTTCCAAAGAGGTCCATGACAATCTAAAAACGATCCTGGAATTTATAAAATATCCTCTGGCTGTAAGATCATCCAGTCTTCTAGAAGATTCCCACGCTCAACCTTTTGCAGGAATATATTCAACATATATGCTGCCAAATAATCATCCAGACCTTGAGATCAGATTAAAACAATTATTAGATGCTATAAAATTAGTCTATGCCTCTGCATATTATCAGGCTTCAAAAGCATATTTAG
>JBAXWW010000203.1:0-2805 GCA_037128215.1 bacterium
ATTCTCTCATGTAGTTTTTTGCCAAGTTCATGATCTTTGAAGGCATAGTTGCAGAAAACAACAAGGTCCTTTTTTCTGAATTTGTTTGTTCCATTATTTCTTTTACGTCATCTATAAAACCCATGTTAAGCATTTCGTCTGCTTCATCAAGGACCATGTAGGAAATCTTATCTATCCTTAAGGTCTTTCTACCAAGGTGATCTATTACTCTTCCTGGTGTACCTACAACGATATCAACACCTCTTGTCAGTTTTTTGAACTGTTGTTCTATTGATTGTCCGCCGTAAATTGGTACTATTCTAAGATCCTTATTACCTTTCAAGGAATTGATCTCTTCAGCTACCTGTATTGCTAATTCTCTAGTTGGTGTAAGTATTAATGCTTGAACAAATCTTGAATTTTCTTTTATTTTTTCTATTATTGGCAATGCAAACGCTGCTGTTTTACCAGTTCCTGTTTGTGCCTGGCCGATTACGTCAAATTCTCCCTTAAGGAGTAGCGGAATTGTTTCTACCTGTATTGGTGATGGTTCTTCGAACCCCTTTGCTTTTAATGCACTTAGGCTGGTGTCCGATAGACCCAGCGCTCTAAATTTTTCTAGAGTTTCCATATTATTATTGCTCCTACGATATTTAAATATTACAAGGCTTGTTTATTTCAACAGAATCTATTCCGCTCATTGGCCTTGGGACAATTGAAGGATATTTGTTTTGGAAGTTGCCATAATGAGTTATCACGCACTTTGGACTTCTTTTCTTTCTGAGGATTTCATTTTTCTTAAATCTACGTTTTTCTTTTCCGAGAGAAATTCTTATATAAGGAGAAATAATATGTCTACTTATTCTGCCTCTGAGACCTGTTATTTTAATCAAAGAAGCTTTAAGCTCTTTGACGTCGTTGGCCATTGGATGTTTTATTTTCTTTAGGTCCTTATACATTGCGTGCAACAATGGTATGTAGAGAAGAAAATCTTTCTTTCTTCTTTTTCTTCTCATCTGCACAAGTTCATGGTCCCAATTAGCTGTTTTTAGGTATCCATCACGATGGACTTTCATCATTCTATAAAGAGAAGGTCCGAGTTTTTCAAAATCTTGTTGAAAAGCTCTATCTAATCTTTCTTCCATATATTTGTCAGAAAGATGAGGATGGTTCCAATTTTGTGTTGATTGTCCATGTGTCTCTATCCAAGGAAAATCTTTTTTTAATTTTCCTTCTTTTTTCATGTTATCCCAAAGAACTGTTCCAGGTACCGGCATATAGAGCATGAATTGGTTGTATACGCAGTTGTAAGATAATGCGTAATCGATTTCTCTCTCTATGTCTTCCTTCGTCTGGTGCTCAAAGCCAAGTATAGTTGAGCCTAGAACTTCTATTCCATGTTCCATTAATTCAGCAGTTAATTTTTTAAGATCTACATTGTTTATCTTATCGCTGTATGTACTGCCGGATGATTCCTCTAGTCCTATCCATACGAAACAGTAACCTAGCTTTACCAGATTCTCTATTCCTAGTTTTACTAGACTATTGGCCGAAGAGAATACGTTATAGGTATATGGTTTTTTCTGTTCTTCCATTAGTTTTAGTAATTTGAGGGTTCTGTCATAGTTTAGAGAAAAATTCTCTGACATAACGAACATCTCTGTCCTACCTTTTTTTGCATGAGCATCAGCAACAGCCAAAATGTCTTCAGCAGTATTAAGGAAAGGAATAAATTTTCCATTAAATTTATGAGAAGTAGAACAAAAATCACATTTCATAGGACAGCCAAGATCACTTATTATCAATCCGCTTGAAGTACTTGATACAGAGAGGCCTACTACATGTTTATCTACACTGGCTGCTGAAAGTGGTGCATAATATTTTTTGTCATTCTTTAATCCAAACCCTTTTAGTTTGGAGTAATATTCAAGTCCGTCTCTTTTTATGAGTGTTATGCTTTGTCCGTTATCTGGCTCTGTCTTTTCCTCTGAAGCATAGACTCTAAAGGTCTCTGATGGTGATATTAGAAGTATTTTTTGTTTAAGTTCTTCTATTACCGCGTCATCATTAACTATATGCCCACCTATGTCTATTGGTGTTGTAGGTAGGATTTCTCTGATGGTCTTAAATGTTTTCATTAGTGCGTCAAAATTAGTTATTATAGAAGAGATTCCGATTCTATCCCAATTACCATTCTTTACTACCGCCTGTAATTGGCGAACAGAAGGAAAGTCTAATATCGCTGTGTTTGCTTTTACATTTGCTGCAAAAAGGTCAAAAGCCCATGTGTTACAAGACATTTCTACTTGAAAGTAGAGCTGCCCTCTGGTCACCTGGTTTGTTAGAAGACTCATTGGGTTTTTGTAACGGGACCACTCGCCAGAAATACCGTAAGGACCTACGACCGAGGTGAATAGGATATTTTTAAGTTGTTGTTGATTTGTTTGTTTCATTTGTTGGCAATAATATACTTTTAGACTGTAAATAGATAGCTTTATTTTGTGACTATATGCTCTAGTTTGAAAACATCAAACTCTGCCATCGGATTAGGAAAATGTCCCTTTTCCTTTATATAATAGCCGCTAACCTCAGCTTTTTTTTCTGTGAAATCTTTTTCTTGTCTTTTTGCTCATCACTTCTTCACTGCTAATAATATTCTTAATTCTATATCCTGAATTCTATATTCTATATCCTAAATTCTAGCTCCTGAATTCTAAATTCTTTATTGCTCTTATCTTATCTCTTACCCTAATTTATTCTCTTCTCTGTGATCTCTGTGTTCTCTGTGGTGAAAAATCTTTATTCTTTATTCTAGCTCCTAAATTC